>NZ_DJBB01000084.1:0-23617 GCF_002429865.1 Empedobacter sp. UBA5987 | reverse complement strand
CATTCTATGCCAAAGGAATGAGCGTTTCGGATATCGAAGAACAGATTCGCGAAATGTACAATTTCGAGGTTTCTACATCCACCATTTCACGCATCACTGAGGCGGTTACCGCTGACATTATTGCTTGGCAAAATCGCCCATTAGGACCTGTTTACTTGATTGTTTGGATGGATGGAATCGTTTTCAAAGTTCGCGAAAACTCAAAAATCATCAATAAAACCGTTTATATAGCGGTCGGATTAAGAACCGATGGTTTGAAAGAAGTTTTGGGCTTGTGGCTTGGTAAAAACGAATCATCATCCTTCTGGATGAGCGTTTTAACGGATATGAAAGCGCGCGGTTTAGAGGATATTTTAATCACTGCTACGGATAATCTGAATGGTTTTACGGATACAATTCGAACAATTTTTCCTGAATCTAAAACTCAAATTTGTGTCGTTCATCAGATCAGAAATGCATGTAAATTTGTAGTTTGGAAGGACAAAAAAGAATTCACAGCTGATATGAAATTGATTTACACAGCTCCCAACAGGCAAGCTGCTGAAGCGGCTTTGGAAGATTTTGCAATGAAATGGGAGTCTAAATATTCGTACGCTGTAGCCAGCTGGAGAAACAATTGGGAAGATTTGAGTGTCTTTTTCGAATTTCCTTTAGAGATCAGAAAAATCATTTACACAACTAATCTTATTGAGAATTTGAACGGAAAAATCAGAAAATACACCAAAAATAAATTATCATTTCCGACCGACGAAGCTGTTATGAAATCCGTATATTTGGCGGTAAGAGAAGCAACCAAAAAATGGTCTATGCCAATACATAATTGGGGAATTATTTTAGATCAGTTCTTGAATTTATATCAAAAAAGGGTTAGAATTTAAAACTATCCTAACCCAAGTTTATTTATAACTTACACACTTTAAAGGAGAGTGCCTTTTTTTTTATTCTATAGCATATATTTATCTTTTAAAAATGGTTTTTCATATATTTCTTTCCATTCTAACTTACTTTTATTTCTTGGAGAAGGATGAATTAGAGTTTCAAAATTAGTGTATTCACTATAATTTTTATTGAATAGTTTAAGAGTTGTTGTTTTTCCAAGTAATACTATATTATCAGATTTTTCTAAAAAAAACTTATTAAATGTTTTAAATTTACTTAATGAGTCTTCTAATTGTTCAATAGGTATTTCTGTTAATAATTCATATGAGATATTAATAAAACATACTCCTTTATTCAAAAGTTCAATAAAAAGTTCCTCAGTGGAGATTTTTTTTTCATTTTTAAAATAATCTAAATCATATCCTAAAGATTTTAAAACATATTTTCCAGAGCAATTATATGAAAGTAATTGTTCAAATTTATTTTTACAAAAAGCAATACCGCTAGCATCTTCTGGATAAATATCTTGACCAATGATACATAGTTTTAGTTTAGATTTTTTACTTAACTCTTTTAAGTATTTTTGTTGTTGAATGTTTGGGAAGTTCATATTTTTTTAATTGTTATCAGGACAGTTTTTATTTTCAAAATTAACGCAATTCATATTTTTATCTATGAAAAAAAAATCTTCATCATTCAATACGAGTTTAGCATATTGATTATTATTAAACATATAACTAGTAATTTCTTTGAAAATAGGTTTAAAAATAACTTCGCCTTTATAATTCATCAAACCAAATTTTCTATAATGATTATCTATTTTTTCAATTTTTATAAATACTTCTGAAAAGTGTAATCCATATATATCATCAAAAAAAGCTTTTGTTTTCCCATTAATGTCTATAAAAATATATCTTGTCTTATTATCGCCTATATATCTAGATGCTATAGCTAAATCTGATTGATTATAAAAATTTATAGATTCATTGTTTTCGCCTTTATATAATAATTTACCTTTTGTATTAAATAATATAGGATAATTACCCATTGTACCGATGTTTTGTCTATTAATCTCATTACCAAATAAATCTAAAGTTACTACATCATATCCAAATGAATTCCATTTTTTTGAATAAGTAACAATAAAATCTTTTATAGCAGTATCACCCTTTTCAAACTTAGGTTCTAAAATTATCTTACCATTTATATTTAAATAACCTATTTTACCATTTTTTAGAAACTGAATAGTATTAGAATTATATGAATATACATCATCAAAAGTTATATCTCCTATTTTTTTTCCATTACTATCAGCTAAATAAAATATTGGATTAGATAACAAGAATCTATCTTTTTCTAAAAATAGTATTTCTTTGTATCTAAATGGAATTGTAATGTTATTAATTGTATCTATTAATCCATAATAATTATCTTTTTTTGAAATAAAATACCCTTCTCTATATTGTTTTATTTCATCATAAATTGCAGGGATATTATCTTTGTTTGTTTTTATATTTTTTATTCCATATTTTACTCCATTTTGAGTAGTTCTAGTAATTTTTTCATAATTATTTTCTTGAGCATTTATATGAGATGTCAGCAATGATATTAAAAAAATAAGTATTATTTTCATAGAAATTTATTTGTGAACATTCAAATATAAAACAATTTACCATTATTGTTTAATATGATAATCTCCATTTTAACAGAAAATTAAAAGAAATCAATTTTATATTCGATAGTTTTAGTATATTTTAGTAGAAATATTAATATCATAAGTAAACTACATAAAAGAATAAGATGAAAAAGGGTATATTTTTGATGTCAGTTTTGGGTGTTCTTTTCTTTGTTCAGTCATGCGAAACGAAGAAAGAAAATGCTGACTCAACAACTAAAGAAGTTGTAAAACAAGATACAGTGCAAGTTGCTGCAGAGCCTGTTGGAAATCCTACAGATGTTAAAGCTGACCCAGGAACTTTCCAAATTAAACCTTTGAAATATGGTTACGATGAATTGAACGAATACATTGATGCAAAAACAATGGAAGTTCATTTCTCTAAGCATTATTTAGGATACATCAACAAATTGAATACAGCGTTAAAGGAAGCGAATATCAAATCAAATGATATTGTAGATATTTTGAAAAAAATGGATATGAATAATGCTGCTTTACGTAACAATGCTGGTGGATATTACAATCATATGCTATATTTCGATATTATGTCTCCAACGCCACAGAAAGCACCTACAGGAGATCTTAAAGCGAAGATTGATGCAACATTTGGTTCGACAGAAGAAATAATGAAACAATTGGACGAAGCAGGTTCTAAACGTTTTGGTTCTGGTTGGGCTTGGTTGGTTGTAAAAGAAGATGGTTCTTTAGCTGTTACAAGTACAGCAAATCAAGATAATCCATTAATGCCAGGAGCAGAAGTTGCAGGAACGCCAATTTTAGGAATTGATGTTTGGGAACATGCTTATTACTTAAAATATCAAAACAAACGTGATGATTATTTGAAAGCGTTTAACAATGTTTTGGATTGGAAACAAGTTGAAGATAATTACAAGAAAGCGAAATAAACTTTCGGGTAACGATATAAAAAAAGCTTCTCAAATTTTTGAGAAGCTTTTTTGTTTTATATGAATAATCTTAATTCTTAATTAACGATTGTGTTTCTGTTGTTCCATCTTCATTAAAAACGCGAACAATGTATTTTCCTTTTTTCAAACTTTGTACGTTAAAGTTTGCTTTTTGGCTTCCGTCTAATTTTTTATTCATCACTTCATTTCCAATAATCGAATATATCGACACCGAACTTGCCTTTGATGGATTGTCAAATTTTATTGTAAATGTAGAACTCGTAGGATTTGGATAAATACTAACAGAGCCTTTATCCTGATCAAATCTTGACTGAGCTGATGCAGAAGTTATGGTGAATAAAAATATAGTTATAAATAGTATAAAGTGTTTCATATGCTTGTAATCCTAACAAATATAAAAATAATTAATTATAAAACAAACATTTCAAATTATATACCAAACAAAAAAGTGATGCTAAAATTTAGCATCACTTTAAGATATATAATAAAAATTATAAACGTATTATAAGCTGTAACGGATAAATCCAGTTACTTTCAAGTCAGCGTTAACAGCTTTAACAACATCTTGAACAGAAGTTTTTCCGTCTTTGATTGACGCTTGGTGAACTAATGTATTCTCTTTGAAGAATTTTTGTAATTTACCTTGAGCGATGTTTTCAATCATGTTTTCTGGTTTACCTTCTGCAACTAAAGTTTCTCTAGCGATAGATAATTCAGTGTCAATTACAGATTGAGCAACAGAAGTTTCATCTAATGCTACTGGGTTCATAGCAGCAACTTGCATAGCAACGTCACGAGCTACTTCAGAAGCACCTTCTACGTTAGCAGATAAAGAAACTACAGCACCAATTTTGTTACCAGCGTGGATGTAAGAATTAACGATAGCACCTTCGATAGCTTGGAAAGTTCCAATTTCGATTTTTTCTCCAATAACACCTGTTTGCTCAGTTAATTTTTCACCAACTGTAATTCCTGCGAATGGTAAAGCTAATAATTCTTCTTTAGAGTTAACTGTTAAAGCTAAATCAGCGATTTCGTTAGCCATAGCAACGAAAGCTTCATTTTTAGCAACGAAGTCAGTCTCACAGTTCAAAGCGATAACGATACCTTTAGTTTGGTCAGCGTTAACTTTAGCGATAACTGCACCTTCTGTAGAATCACGGTCAGCTCTTTTAGCAGCTACTTTTTGTCCTTGTTTACGTAAAACTTCTACAGCTTTATCGAAATCTCCACCAGCTTCTTCTAAAGCTTTTTTAGAATCCATCATTCCCGCACCAGTTGCGTTTCTTAATTTACTTACCTCAGCGGCTGTTGCTTTGTAGCTCATAGTAATATTTTTATTTTGTTTCTTAATATTTTAAATAAAAGTAGCTCGTACACCACAAAGTGGTGTAGGAGCTACAAGGTATATTATATCGATGAATTGATCATCAAGTTAATGTTAAGCTTCTTTTGTTTCAGCTCCTTCTTCTTTACCTTCTTTTGCTTTTTCTTTTTCTGCTTTACGTGTAGATAAACCAGCTTTGATAGAATCAGCTACTGTAGATAAGATGATATCGATAGATTTAGAAGCATCATCATTTGCAGGGATTGGGAAATCTACTTGACGTGGGTCAGTATTTGTATCAACCATTGCAAAGATTGGAATACCCAATTTTTGAGCTTCAGCTACAGCGATGTGCTCACGTACGATATCTACAATAAATACTGCAGATGGTAAACGTGTCATATCAGCGATAGAACCTAAGTTTTTCTCTAAAGATGCTCTTTGACGATCAACTTGTAATCTTTCTTTTTTAGATAGTGTTTCAAACGTACCGTCTTTTTTCATACGATCGATTGAATTCATTTTTTTAACTGCTTTACGGATAGTAACAAAGTTAGTTAACATCCCACCAGGCCAACGTTCTGTAATATAAGGCATGTTGATTTCTTCAGCATGCTTAGCTACAACATCTTTCGCTTGTTTTTTAGTTGCAACAAAAAGAACTTTACGTCCAGATGCAGCAATTTTTCCTAAAGCTTCAGATGCTTCATCTAATTTCACTGCAGTTTTGTGAAGGTCGATGATGTGGATTCCGTTTTTCTCCATAAAAATATAAGGAGCCATAGCCGGATTCCATTTTCTTGTTAAGTGACCAAAGTGCACACCAGCACCTAATAAGTCCTTTACATTTACTTTTGCCATTTTCTTTTTTTTAGTTTACGTTCCGTTATCTCAACAAGCAACAAACAAGTGGTCGAAAAATTCTAGCCTTATTTGTTTAGATGCTAAACCAACGGAAAATGGATTTTTTAATGAATTGAATAAATTAACGTTTAGAGAATTGGAATTTCTTACGCGCTTTCTTTTGACCGAATTTTTTACGTTCAACCATACGTGGGTCACGTGTTAATAACCCTTCTGGTTTTAATTGTAAACGAAAATCTGCGTCAATTTCACATAAAGCTCTAGAAATTGCTAAACGAATTGCTTCAGCTTGACCAGTGATTCCACCACCAAATACTTTGATATCTACATTGTATTTCTCTTTTGTACCAGTGATTAAAAATGGTTGTTCTACTTTGTATTGTAATACTGCCGTAGGGAAGTAGATTGCTAACTCGCGCCCGTTAATGAAGATTTCTCCATTACCTTCTTGTAAGTATACACGAGCAACAGATGTTTTTCTACGTCCGATTTTATGAACTATTGCCATGGAATTAGATTATAAATATTCGTTAATATCGATTTGTTTTGGTTGTTGAGCTTCGTGATTGTGCTCAGTACCAACAAATACATGTAAATTAGTCAATAATTTACTACCTAATTTATTTTTAGGTAACATTCCTTTTACTGACTTTTCGATTAAGCGTACAGGATCTTTTGCAAAAACTTCTTTCGCAGTTAAAGATCTTTGTCCACCTGGGTAACCTGTGTGACGGATGTATAATTTGTCATCCCATTTGTTACCTGTTAATTGAATTTTGTCAGCGTTTAAAACAATTACATAATCTCCACAATCTGCATGAGGAGTGAAGTTTGTTTTGTGCTTACCTCTGATAAGCTTCGCAACACCTGACGCTAAACGACCTAATGATAAGTCAGAAGCGTCCACAACTACCCATTCTTTCTGAGCAGTTTCTTTGTTGGCTGATGAAGTTTTGTAACTTAACGTGTCCACTATCTTGATTTTTAATATTTTATAAATTACCGACAATCCGATCGGGGTGCAAATGTACAAAATGATTCTGTTTTCCCAAAAGATTTTAGGAATTATTCGTCATTTTGATGGATTTGTACCATTTAGATGGTTGTCAAAACGTTTGCAAAATTACGTTAATTAATTGAATATCCAATATTTTTTTCGAATTAGACGTTCTATTTAATTGATAGATTGTTTTAAAATGATTAACTGATTACATAAAAAAGTATTCATTTTATCGTTTAATCAATTAAGTATGATGCTAAACAAAATTTAAAAACCGCGCAATTCAAAATTTAAAATGCACGGTTTTTTATTGTAAGATATCTTATTTTAACCTCTTGAGAAAGGTAAAATAGTTTGAGTTGTAGAACCTAAACCTTCAATTCCATATTCGATAACATCTCCTGGTTTTAACCAAACTTGAGGTGTTTTTCCCATTCCTGATCCTGCTGGAGAACCTGTAGAAATAATATCTCCTGGTAAGAAAGACATAAATTGAGATAGGTAAGAAATTAATTTAGGAATACGGTAAATAAAATCACTTGTATTACCATCTTGCATTAATTCTCCGTTTAATTTTAACCAAACACGTAAATTATTTACATCCTCGATTTCGTCTTTTGTTGCAATAAAAGGTCCAACAGGTGCAAATGTATCACATCCTTTTCCTTTGTCCCAAGTTCCACCACGTTCTGTTTGGAAAGCACGTTCAGAAATATCATTAATCAATGCATAACCATATACGTGATTCATAGCGTCTTCTTCCGTTACATTATTTGCTTTTTCACCAATAATAATACAAAGTTCTGTTTCCCAGTCCATTTTTGTAGAACCATTTGGTTGCATAATTCCGTCTTCTGGTCCGTTAAACGATTGATTCGCTTTGATAAACATAATCGGTTCTGCTTGTTGTTGTAAACCTGTTTCTTTTACGTGATCATCGAAGTTAAGACCTACACAAACAATTTTTCCTGGACGAGTTAAAGGTGTACCAATACGTACATTATCTTCAACTAATGGCAAGCTGTTAATGTTAAGCTCGATATATTTTTGTAAAGTTTCTTGCTTTTCTGTATTTCCAAAAAAATCATCATCATAAATAATTCCAGATGCTGAAACATCGAATTTTTTCTCATCGATGATTACACCTGATTTCTCCTGACCTTTTGGTCCGAATCTAAAAATTTTCATCTTCTTTATATTTTTTCCGCCACAAATATACGACGTATTGTTTTTTGATTAAATAAATAAAAAAAGACATCTGTCATTAACAGATGTCTCATAAAGATAAAAAATAATTATATTTATCTAAAATTATTTAGCAATTCCTCTCGAAATTACAATTTTTTGAATTTCTGATGTTCCTTCGTAAATCTGAGTAATTTTTGCATCACGCATCATACGCTCTACATGATACTCGCGAACATAACCATTTCCTCCATGAATTTGAACGGCTTCCGAAGCAACTTCGTTCGCTGTTTTAGAAGCAAATAGTTTTGCCATTGCACCAGAAATAGAAATATCTTTTCCTTCGTCTTTCTCAACCGCTGCTTTGAAACATAACATACGAGCAGCTGTAATATTAGTTGCCATATCTGCTAATTTGAATGCAACAGCTTGATGATTGATGATTTCTGTTTTGAATGCTTTACGAATTTTTGCATAATCTAACGCTAATTCATAAGCACCTTGAGCAATACCTAATGCTTGAGAAGCAATACCGATACGTCCTCCGTTTAAGACATTCATTGCGAAAGCAAATCCAAATCCATCTTCACCGATACGGTTTTCTTTTGGAACTTTTACATCATTAAAGAATAATGAATGTGTGTCAGAACCACGGATTCCCATTTTTTGCTCTTTTGGTCCAATTTCGAAACCTGCCCATCCTTTTTCTACGATGAAAGCATTGATTCCTTTGTGACCTTTTTCTGGATCAGTTTGAGCGATTACTAAATAAGTAGAAGCTGTACCACCATTCGTAATCCAGTTTTTTGTACCATTTAATAAATAGTGATCTCCCATATCTACCGCAGTAGTTTTTTGAGAAGTCGCATCAGAACCAGCATCTGGCTCAGATAAACAAAATGCTCCAATCACTTGACCAGAAGCTAATGGTACTAAATATTTTTGTTTTTGATCTTCGTTACAATATTTTTCCATACCAGCACAAACCAAAGAGTTGTTAACTGACATGACAACAGCAGCAGAAGCATCAACTTTAGCGATTTCTTCCATTGCAATGACATAAGAAACGCTATCTAAACCAGATCCTCCGTATTTTGGGTCAACCATCATACCTAAGAATCCAAGTTCTCCCATTTTTTTTACTGCATCAGTTGGGAAAGTAGATGTTTCATCGCGTTCGATAACTCCTGGTAATAATTCGGCTTTAGCGAAATCACGAGCAGCTTCTTGAATCATTAATTGTTCTTCCGATAATTGAAAATTCATGTGATTATTTATTTATGGTTTTTATTATTTTATGATTATGACTTTAAATTTTTATTCAAATTTTAGAGAAAAAACAAATGCTCTGGTTGATAATGAATTCAAGCTTCCTGTCCAATAAGGGTCTGTAGAAGGTTTATCAGGAACAATTTCATTATTAAAGAAGAACATACCTTTTAGAGCTGGTGTAAGTTTAAATCGTTTGAAATAAATTTCAACTCCAATTTCAGCTTGCCAGTTAAAGTTATTTGTTGTTGTTCTGAAAACTCCAGTTGCGTTATCGTCTTCTTTATTTTCGTTCGATTGTAAATTCATTAGATAACCCAAACCTCCTTGAATGTATGGACGTGTATTGAACCAACGATCTCCGTGAAAGTTAAGTAACAATGGAATTTCGATATAAGTAGATTTTACTTCACGTTTTACATTAGAATCTTCTAAATCTCCTTCATAAGTCCCAGTTGATGTACCAGCTAAAGGGGCATTACGAAAATGTAAAATACGTTGAGCAAAATGTAATCCTGGTTCTGATTTTAAATCAATATAATCATTTACTCGCATTTTTGCGATTAATCCAACAGAGAAACCAGCTTTACTTTCTTGATCTAAATAAACTAAACCGTGTTCATTTACTCCATCATCTTCTGGAGTTTGAGGAGTTCCTGGTAACGGATTTGTTTGAGCTTTAGGAACAATCTTGTAACTCATCATATTAGTTCCCAAGAAATATCCAAAACTAAATTTTTTCTGATCAGTTTCAGTTCTGTTTTCGCTTCTGTCATTATTAGGGCGAAACTGTGCATTTGCAATGCTAGCAACAGTTAACGATAATGCGATGATTAGATTTTTTCTCATAGACTTTCAACGAATAACAAGCAATTTTATTTTATACTCTTATAAATGCTTGCAATACCAAAAGTAAGTTTTTTATCAATAGGTTGTGTAAATTTTACACTTTTCAGGATGTTTTTCATTTCTTCTCCATGTGGAAAAGCACGAACTGAATCTGGTAAATAGGTATAAGCACTTTGATCTTTCGAAACCATTTTACCAATTGCAGGTAAAATATTTTTAGAATAAAATGTGTACAACTGTTTCATTGGAAAAGCTGTAGGATAAGAAAACTCTAAAATAACAAAAGTTCCTCCAGGTCTTAAAACACGATTAATTTCTGCTAAACCTTTCTCTAAGTTTTCAAAATTACGAACACCAAAAGAAACGGTTACACAGTCAAAAGTGTTATCAGGAAAAGGTAAATTTTCCGAATCACCTTGTACCATTTCGATACGATTTTCTAATCCAGCTTCTTTTACTTTTTTGCGACCAACTTCCAACATTCCGTTAGATAAGTCTAATCCAGTAATTTTTGCATCGGTATTTTTACCCATCATAATCGCTAAATCTCCTGTTCCAGTCGCGATATCTAAAATCGTTTTTGGTTGAGAAGCTTTTACCATTTTGATGACATCTTTTCGCCATTGAATATCGATTCCCATTGATAAAACACGGTTTAATAAATCGTATTTTGGCGAAATATTATCGAACATTTGCTCGACTTGTTTCTTTTTATTTAGATCTGATGCTTCGTAAGGAGTTACTGCATCGTGTTGATGATTTGCCATTTTGTAAAGTTATAAAATCTAAATCTTATTCGTAATTCTCGAAATAAAATTGTTTAAAATCTTCTTTGTTAAATATTTTCGATAAATCAGTTGCTTTCTCGCTTCCGCCACTTTTTATAAACATCTTAGGATAATCCTGATCGATGTTGTAGTAAAAGTTTTCGATGTATAATTGAGAAGATTTTTCGATAATTCCGTGATAAACCTTGTTATCTATTGCAATATTGTTTGATAAAAAGATAGAATCTTTGTTTTTTCTAACACCATAAGGTCGTGTAAATGTATAATATTCTTGATGCGTTGGATTTATAAAACCATTTGCTCTTGTAATATCTACAACTGTATCTACATTTTTGTTATTAAAACTATAAACGATATGCGCTTTTCCTTTTTTCAGGTCTACTCTTGCATTTTGTTGCGGTGCAATTGTAAAATCTTTATCGTTAATTTTGATTGTCAAGGTTTTGTTTGATGGATTGTCAATCACATACCCATCTTTTTTGCTCAAAAAAGTGTTATAAACAACAACGATCAAAGCAGCTAATCCACAGACGATTAAAAGACCAATTAATGAAGGATTTTTTTTCATGCTGCTAAATTAATTATACTTTATTAATTTCGGCATGAGTTATTACATATTTTTCATGACTATTTTAATGAAATGTGTAACTTTGTCGCTATTATTTTTTTATTAAAATTGAACAATATTAATATGATAAACTCTGTAATTACAGGTTCTGGACACTATTTACCAAATAGAATTGTTACGAACGAAGATTTTGTTAACCACGAATTTTATGATGAAAGTGGAAATCGTTTGGATAAAACTGGTGAAGAAATTACGCGTAAATTTGAGGAAATTACAGAAATCAGAGAAAGAAGATATGTAGAAGATGATTTATTAAATTCTGATATCGCAACTTTTGCTGCTAAAAAAGCAATTGAAGAATCTGGTGTTAATCCAGAAGAATTAGATTATATAATCGTTGGGCACAATTTTGGAGATATTGATCCTGTTGGTCATCAAATTGATATTATGCCGTCAATTTCGGCAAAAGTAAAACATAATTTAGGAATCAAAAACCTAAAATGTAAGCCTTATGATATGACATTTGGTTGTCCAGGTTGGATAGAATCATTGATTTTAGGACATCAATTTATTCAAACAAATATTGCTAAGAAAGTTTTGGTAATCGGTTCTGACACGTTATCTCGTGCTGTAGATCCACATGATCGTTCTGCGATGATTTTTGCAGATGGAGCAGGAGCAGTTGTTTTAGAAGCAAAAGAAGCTGACTATAAATATGGAATCATCAATCATGAAACTTTAAGTTATACAGGTGATGAATTAGCCTACTTGACAAATGGACGTTCTACAAATCCAGACTATAAAGGTTCAATCAAAACAATTAATATGAAAGGTCGTAAAGTTTACGAATTCGTATTAAAAAATGTTCCGCCAGCAATAAAAGAATTGTTAGACGAAACAAATTTATCAATTACTGATATTGATAAAATTTTATTGCACCAAGCAAATGCAAAAATGGATCATGCGATGATAGAGCGTTTATACAAATTATATGGTGTAGCTGTTCCAGAAAAAATTGATCCAATGACGGTTCAATTCTTAGGAAATACATCTGTAGCAACGGTTCCTACAATGTTTGATTTAATCAAAAAAGGAGAATTAGCTCCTCATCAATTTCACGCAAATGATACAATTATTTTAGCTTCTGTTGGAGCTACAATGAATGTTAATGCAGTGATTTATCAATTCGAAAAATAAAAACAAAAAACACATATATTATTGTGAATACATTCGGAAGACTATTTAAAATTTCAACTTTTGGCGAAAGTCATGGTGTAGCGATTGGAGGTGTAATTGATGGCGTTCCAAGTGGAATCGAATTAGATTTTGATTGGATACAAGCGCAATTAGATCGTCGTAAGCCAGGGCAATCTGCAATTGTGACACAACGAAAAGAACCAGATACAGTACAATTTCTTTCAGGTATTTTTGAAAGAAAAACAACAGGTGCTTCTATCGGGTTTATTATTCCGAATGATAATCAAAAATCTCACGATTACGATCATATCAAAGGCGTTTTTCGTCCTTCTCATGCCGATTTTACATACGAAACCAAATATGGTGTTCGCGATCATAGAGGTGGAGGAAGAACTTCTGCACGCGAAACGGCTAATTGGGTTGTTGGTGGCGCTGTTGCAAAACATGTGATTCCAAATATCAATATTACAGCTTATGTAAGCGGAGTAGGTGAGTTGAAGTTGGATAATGATTATTCTACATTAGATTTTTCTAAAATTGAAGATACGGCAGTGCGTTGCCCAGATTTAGAAATGGCAGAAAAAATGATTGATCGTATCAAAGAAATTCGCAAAGAAGGTGATACAATTGGAGGTGAAGTGACTTGCGTTATTGAAAATGTGCCAGTAGGTTTAGGTGAACCAATTTTTGATAAATTGCATGCTCGTTTAGGGCAAGCAATGATGTCGATAAACGCGGTGAAAGGTTTTGAATACGGCGAAGGTTTTGCTTCAACATCAATGAAAGGTTCAGAAATGAATGATCAATTCAACCAAGATGGAACAACAAAAACCAATTTTTCTGGAGGAATACAAGGTGGAGTTTCAAATGGGATGGATATTTATTTCAAAGTTGCTTTCAAGCCAGTTGCGACATTAATGCAAGAACAAACGACGTTGAATGCTGATGGCGAAATGGTCGAAATGCATGGAAAAGGTCGTCATGATCCTTGTGTTGTTCCAAGAGCCGTTCCTATTGTAGAAAGTTTAGCTGCGATGGTTTTGGCTGATATGTTGCTGATACAACGAACAAGAAATATATAAATAACAAAAACTCCAACTTTAAAAGTTGGAGTTTTTTTTGCTTAACGCTTTTAACCAAAATCCTTCATTTCTTTTCTATATGTTTCTCCAATTGGTAAAATTTTCTGATTGAGATAAACAGAATTACCATCTATTGAAGTTAAAAAATCAAGGTTGATGATATACGAACGATGAATTCTTTTGAAATGATTTGGTAATTTTTCTTCGAATGATTTCATAGTTTCTAAAACCAGTATTTTTTCAGTTTTTGTATGAATTCGGATATAATCTTTTAAACCTTCAATGTAAATCAAGTCAGAAAAATTAATTTTAACCTGTTTTCCATCAGCTTTTACAAATAAATAAGTCGATTGATTTTTAGTAGAAGTTGATTGAAAAAACTCAACATATTTTTTGATAGAAGCATCAAAACGCGTTTTAGTAATCGGTTTTAATAAATAATCAACCACATGAAAATTAAAACTTTCTAAAGCATAATCTTGATAAGCCGTTGTTACGATAAATTTTTGCGAATCATCCAAAATTTTCATCAACTGAATTCCTGTTAATTCGGGCATTTGTATATCCGTAAAAATTAAATCGACTTTATTATTTTTCAAAAAATCGATTGCTTCAAAAACTTCTGTTGTGGCTAACAAAAGATTTAGTTGTTCATTTTCTGTTGCATGTTTTTTTAATAAATCTACAGCAAGTGGCTCATCGTCGATGATAATACAATTAATTTTCGGCATCAAAAGGAATTTTTAAGTAAATATGAAATGTTTCGTGATCATTCCTAATTTCGAATGTATAATTATTTCCAAAATAATAATTCAACCTTTTTTTTAAATTTACGAGCCCAATTCCAGAAGTTTCATCTTTTTGATGTTGATTTATTTTATTAGAAACTGATATTTCGAGAAAAGTAGCATCAGTTTTTAAACTGATTTTGATGGGATGATCTTTTTCTTTTACAACACCATGTTTTAGTGCATTTTCTATAAAGGGCGAAATAATATAAGGATGAATCATTTTTTTTGAATTCTCGATATAAAATTCTTTTTCGATATAAAATCTTTCTCCGTAACGAATTTGTTCCAAATCTAAGTATTGATTGATGTAATCTATTTCTCGTTCAATTTCGATTTTATCTTTATTCGTTTCATAGGTTGTAAAACGCATAATCGAACTCAAATTTTCAATTGCTTTCAATGAATTAGGCGAATTTACACTGACTAAACTGTAAATATTATTGAGTGTATTAAACAAAAAATGAGGATTGATTTGAGATTTTAGAAAATTAATTTCAGCTTCATTCTTTTCTTTTTCAATCTGATTATTTTGTTGTAAAGTATTAATTGAATGTAATGTCATCCATAAAAAAAGTGAAGAAAAAACGATAAAAGATCCGTAATGTAAATTATCATAAATATAATAACTTATTGTAGTTCCTTCAAAATAGTTGATTTTATTAAAAAGAAGATCAGTAATAATTTGTTCAATAAAATATCGAACAGCAATAAATGTTGCAAAGGAATATACTATAGCTAATAATATTGATTTCCAATTGATAGATTTAAAAATTTTTGGCGCAATAATAAAATATATAATGATAGAAACAAATCCTTTAACTAAAAAAATTGTTGAATTAAACAGCTCTATTTCTCCAATGAATGGCTTGTTTTTAGATAAACGAAAGAATCCTTCATTCACATAATTAAGCATAAAATATACAGATAAGAATATGATTAAAATTTTAAGTTCGTTCTTTTTAGAAATTAACTGGATTTCTTTTCTATTTCCCATCTGTTTTTCTGTTTTTTGTAAAATTAGATTGTTTTCTACTTAAAAGAGTTGTGATTCGTCGATAAATCAATAGGGTTGGTCGATAAATTAAAAATATGTTTTTCGAAATGTTTGAGATTTGAATCAGAATTTAAAATTTAACTCAAATGAAAAACTTATTTATTGCAATTGCTACATTTATTGGAACGATGAATTTATCTGCTCAAACAAAATATCAATTTCAAACAAAATTTGATGACGCTATTCCAGTTCTCAATGTAGGGACTTTTCACATGGGGTACACGCCAGATGCTAATTCGACTGATTTTGATGAACATAATAATGAGAACATTCGACAAGTACATGAGATTGCAAAAAAGATTGCAATGTTTAATCCAACGATTATTTTAGTAGAACAGGAGCCTTATAAGAATCTAAGAATAGCAGCTTCTTATACGGAATATTTAAAAAATCCAAAAATGAAATTTGATAAACCGACAGAAATAGAGTTATTAGCTTACGAAGTTGGGCGTTTGAGTGGAGTAAAACAAATTTACGGAATAGATTATCAAAAAGATTATTATTATCCACTTTACTATGCGTTAAAAAATCAACAAGATACCATTACATATAAAAAATATGAAGAGTTATTCTCTTTGAATGAAGAAAAGAATAATATTAATGAGGGTAAAATGGGTGTAGCAGAATTACTTTGGTTAAAAAATCAACCAGATTATTTAGATTCGATGATTAATTATAATGCAGATTTATTAACTACCATTTCAGTTAATGGCTATCCTTTAGGAGCAGAACAAGCAGCAAAGTTTTATGAACGTAATTTATGGATGTTTGCAAATATGAATAATGTACCAATCACAAAAGATGATCGCATTTTTGTACTGATGGGTGCTACGCATACAGCTTTTTTCAAAGACTTTTTAAGGCGGTCTCCAAAGTTTAAAGAAGTAAATAGTTTAGATTATCTAAAATAAGGAATAAAAAAAAACCTCGCAAACTGCGAGGTTTTTTATATATAGTTGAATAATAATTATTCTTCTGTAGATGGAGTTTCTTCTGTAACAACTTCTTCAGATACTTCCTCTTTTTTCGCTTTCTTGTCGTTAGCGTAAATTGGGTTATCATAGTTGAAGAAAGAACCTTCTTCTTTAGTAGCATTAGCTGCTTTTTGAGCATCTAATTTAGCTAATTCTGCTCTAGTTTTAGCAGCTTCTTCAGCAGCTTTGATAGATGCAGCATCTGGTACAATTTCAAATCCGAAATCTACTTCAACATCTCTGTGGAAACGAACTTTAGCTTCGTATTTCCCTAAACGTTTGATAGTATTTCCAGGGATTCTAATGTTTTTCTTCTCGATTTCAACACCAGCTTTTATTAAAGCTTCTGCTAAATCTGCATTGTTGATAGATCCAAATAATTTGTCTCCAGAACCAACTTTAGCGTCGATTTTAACAACTAAACCATCTAATTTAGCTGCTTTTTCTTTTGCTGCAGCGATTAATGTAGCTTCTTCTGCTTTACGAGCTTCTAAAACTTCGTTTAATGCTTTTACGTTATTTGGAGTTGCAACTGATGCTAATCCACGAGGGATTAAGAAGTTACGTGCGTATCCAGGTTTTACTGAAACAACTTCAAATTCAAAACCTAAACCTTCTACATCTTGTCTTAAAATTACGTTCATGATATTTTAATATTTAGGTTATTATTTTAATTGATCACCAATAAATGGCATTAATGCTAAGTGACGAGCTCTTTTGATCGCTTTAGAAACTTTTCTTTGGTATTTTAAAGATGTTCCTGTGTAACGACGAGGTAAAATTTTACCTTGCTCATTCACGAATTGAATTAAGAAATCAGCGTCTTTATAGTCAACGTATTTGATTCCAAATTTTTTGAAACGACAATATTTTGAGTTTGATTGTGTTTCGATATCTAAAGGAGATAAATAACGGATTTCTGATTCGCTACCTCCTGCTGCTTTTTTTGCTAAATCGTCGATTGCCATAGCTTTTTTACTTGTTAGAGTTAGACTTTAATTTTGTTCTACGTTTTTCAGCCCAGTCCATACCGTGCTTGTCTAATTTCACAGTTAAGAAACGGATTACACGCTCATCACGTTTGTAAGCTACTTCTAATTGAGAAACTAATTCGTTGTTGTCTGTTTTAAACTCTACTAAGTGGTAGAATCCATTTCTTTTGTTTTGAATTGGATAAGCTAATTTTTTTAAGCCCCAGTTCTCTTTTGCTACGATTTCACCACCGTTAGCAGTAACAAAGTCATTGAATTTATTAACTGCTTCCTCTACCTGAGAATCAGATAGAACGGGAGTCAAAATGAAAACAGTTTCGTAATGTGTCATTTTTAACTTCTTTTAAGTTATTATTTATACTAAAATTCGAGGTGCAAATATATAAATAATAATCCAAATATTACAAATGAATATTTATTGAATTTTTATTAAAACCTTATTTATTGAATATTATCGTTTTATCATATTGATCTTCAAAAAATATTGACTTTTTTTAAAAAAAATTTGCAGTTTAAAAAAAGTAGCTTACATTTGTCAACATAAAAGGCTAATGGCTTTTTCATAGGTTTAGGTTGGTTAAGGTTAAAACCCTCGTTTCTGCGAGGGTTTTCCTTTTTTTTCTAAAAACATCTTCTTAAATTTGGTCATAATAATTAATGTAAAATTTTATGACAACAAAATACAATCCTATTCCAAGCGAGTTATTCGTAAAGAACAGAGCGAAATTTGTAAAAGCAATGAAACCTCGTTCTCTTGCTATTTTCAATTCTAACGATATTTATCCAATTTCTTCAGATTCTACGTTACCATTTGCACAACATCGTGATATTTTTTATTTATCTGGAGTAGATCAAGAAGAATCTATCTTATTAATTTTTCCTGATGCTTACGATCCAAAATACAAAGAAGTATTATTTGTTCGCGAAACAAACGATCATATTGCAGTTTGGGAAGGAGAAAAATTATCAAAAGCTCAAGCAACAGAAGTTTCTGGAATCAAAACTGTACTTTGGTTACAAGATTTACCAAATGTTTTGCGCAAATTGATGGTAGAAGCAGATAATGTTTATGTGAACAAAAACGAACATTATCGTGTAACGGAAGCGCCACAAGTAGAAACGCGCGAAGATCGTTTTGTAAAACAATTGAAAGCAGATTATCCTGGACATAGTTATTTACGTTCAAATCCTATTTTGCAACGTTTACGTTCTGTAAAAGAACCAGAAGAAATTCAATTGATTCAACAAGCGTGTGATATCACAGAAAAAGGTTTTCGTCGTATTTTAAATTTCGTAAAACCTGGAGTTTGGGAATTCGAAATCGAAGCTGAGTTTGTTCACGAGTTTCTTCGTAATCGTTCGAAAGGTTTTGCATACACGCCAATTATTGCGTCTGGAAATAATGCGAATGTGTTACACTATATTCAAAATAATCAAGAATGTAAAGATGGTGATTTGATTTTGTTTGATGTTGCTGCAGAATACGCAAATTATTCATCAGATATGTCTCGTACAATTCCGGTTAATGGAAAATATACAAAACGTCAACGCGAAGTTTATGATGCAGTTTTACGTTGTAAAAAAGAAGCGGAAACGATGTTAGTTCCTGGAAATAATTGGTACAAATACCACGAAGAATTAGGAAAAGTTTATACTTCTGAATTGTTAGGTTTAGGTTTGTTGGATAAAGCAGATGTTCAAAATGAAGATCCAGCTTGGCCAGCTTACAAAAAATACATGATGCACGGAACGTCTCACCACATGGGATTAGATACACACGATTATGGTTTATTGACGGATGATTTTATGGCTGGAATGGTTTTCACAAACGAGCCAGGATTCTATATTCCTGCAGAAGGTTTCGGAATTCGTTTGGAAGATGATTATGTAATTCAGAAAGAAGGAAAGCCTTTCAACTTGATGCAAAATATTCCGTTAGAAGCAGAAGAAATCGAAGATTTAATGAATAAATAATCTTTTCATTATATTAAATGATAACAAAAATGGAACTCAATATTGAGTTCCATTTTTTATTTTAAAGAAAATTCTTAATCATTTTCTGGTGCATCATGAGATGGAATGTCATCTAAATCTAACATTTCTTTTGCAAGAGCAATCATACGTGGAGTTCCTGTGTGTTTATTTTTTTCGTCCGAAAGTTTTACAACGCCTGTCCATTTTATATCTATCGAAGAAATTTCGGTTAATTTCATCACGATATTCATAGGTTTTAAATCAGTGTCATTTGTTAAGTTCGTTCCAATTCCAAATGATAATCCAATTCTTCCTTTGAAAGCTTTTGTAATCATTTCCACTTTTTCTGAATTTAATCCATCCGAGAAAATAATCGTTTTGAATAAAGGATTGATGCCCATTTTTTCGTAATGCGCAATTGTTTTTTCTCCAAATTCAATTGGATCTCCAGAATCGTGGCGAACGCCATCAAATAATTTAGATAGTTTTTTATCAAATTGTCCAAAGAAAACATCCGACGTATACGTATCTGTCAAAGCAATTCCTAAATCACCATAATAAACTTTTACCCAACGATCTAAACTGATTGAATTCGCAATTTTGAATCCGTAGCGTGCACCATGAAACATAAACCATTCGTGAGCATGAGTTCCAATTGGTTTTACGCCATATTTATGTGCAAAGTGAACATTAGAAGTTCCTACAAAACTTTTTCCTTTATGATTTGTTAATTCTTTCATCACGACATCATGAACTTCGTAACTGTGACGACGACGAGTACCAAATTCCGCAACTGTAACGCCAAGACGATTGTATAAATCAACTTTATCACTTGTGCGTTTTGTGATTTCTTCGTTCGAAATACGTTGCGCATTTGTCAATTTATAGAAAATTTCGCTAATCAAACACAAGATTGGAACTTCCCACAGAATTGTGCGATACCAATATCCTTCTACATGTACTTCTACATCAGCACCGTTTTGAGTGATTTTTACTTCATTTGGATCATAACGATAACCTTGTAAAAAGTCTAAATAAGCAGGACTTAAATAAGGACAGTTCGTTGTGAAAAAGTTTTTTTCGTCTTTGGTTAAAGCAAGTGAAGCCATTGCATTGATTTCTTTTTGCAATTCATCTGCAAAACCTTCAGGAAATTGATGTTCACCACGGTTGATGAATTTATAGCGAGCCATTACATCTGGATATAATTTTGTAACGCCAAATTGCATGGTGAATTTATAGAAATCGTTATCGATAATAGATTTTATAATACTCATTTTTTAGGTTTTATTCTAATACATTTTGAAATTAAAGATAAAAAAAAACCATCAATACAGATGGTTTTTGTAAGATTATCTTGTTTTGAAGATAATTATTTTGTTGTTCTTTTCTCGATTTTAGGTAATTCGATATTGAAAATATAACTAATGTCTCTATATGCACTTAATTGGTCAGAAATTCCTACGCCTGAAGAATATACTTTATTTCTTCCGTAAGCTAAACGAGAAGGTAGAATAATTACACCTTGAAAGTTATACAAATCAGTTGTAGCACGTTCAGTTGTTTTGAAATGTTTTAATCCTTCTACAAAATTCTTTAACTCTAAATGTTCTCTTTTTACTCCATTTTTAATTTCAGTTGCTGTTGGTGTAAAATAATAAAAACTAGGATCTTTCACAGCCGATCCATCACCAGAATTTGGCGTTCCTCCTGTAGATATAGATCCATATTTTCTTTTATAATCTGTACTATTAGTCGCTAAAAAAGTTCCAATATTATAAGAAATATGAATAGAAGTGCTATCATTAGATACAATAGTTTCTCCTGTTCCTATATGATTAGGGTTTTCTGCATACCATATACCTAAGTTATCTTGTTTTGCTAAAGATTTTAAAGAAGGATATTTATCGTCCTCATTATCTTTTACGTCATCAAACTTTGTAAGTTTTCCATTTTTAGGATTGAAATAGAAATCTTCCATGTATTGTTGAATCGCTTCATCATCTAATGCATTACGTTCTTCAACTGGAATTTTAGTTTCTTTACTTACACCGTTATCATCATCATTATTACATCCTACTAAAACAGCAGAACACGCAATTAAAGTAACGAAGAATTTCTTTATCATGTTATTTCGATTTATATTGCGAATTTAGAAAAAATATTAGTTTAACCTAACAAATATTCAGTTTTAAATGAGATTAGATAAATTTCTTTGGAGTGTTAGATATTATAAAACGAGATCTTTAGCGGCTGATGCGGTAAAAAAGAATCGTGTAAAAGTGAATGGAGATGTAGCAAAAGCGTCGCGAGATATAATTCCAGGTGATGCGATTGAGGTGAGAAAAGATCAAATTAATTTATCTTTTAAAGTATTGCAAGTGCCAAATAATAGAATTGGAGCTAAATTGTTAACCTTGCATATTGTGGATACAACTCCAAAAGAAGAATATGAGGTGTTAGAGCTTCGCAAGCTTTCGCAAGATTATTATCGTGAAAGAGGTGAAGGTCGACCAACGAAAAAAGATCGCCGAGATTTAGATGATTATTTAGAAGAAGGTGGAGAAGATGCAGAAGGTATCATTATAAAAGGAGAAGATTTGGATTAATTCCAAATCTTCCCCTTTTTAAGATGTTTCATAATTTCGTCCAAAATCTCTAATGTACTTTGGTTCGAAATACTGATTGTATATTTTGCCTTTTCATAAAATTGATTGCGCTCAAACAAATGTTTCGCAATAAACTCCATCATTTCTTCATCAGAAAGATGAGCAATCAAAGGTCGAGTTTCTTTTTTATTTTCCAATCGTTTTACCAATTGCGGTAATTGCACTCGCATGAATATTGAAATCGAATTATTTACGATTTCATCCATATTATCATAATAAACAGGAGTTCCGCCGCCCAAAGAAAGTACAATGTTTGTTGAAGTTAACACTTCTTTTAAAGTTTCTCTTTCTTTTTTACGAAAACCTAATTCGCCTTCTTTTTCAAAAATCTCACTAATTTTACTTTGATATTTATTTTCGATAAAATCATCAAGATCGATAAATTCGAAACCTAATGCTTTGGCTAAATCTTTTCCGGTAGTCGATTTTCCGCTACCCATATATCCTACTAAAGAAATAATCATGATTAGTCTACTGGTAAGTCTTCTGAATAAAAAATAGTTAATCTCGCATATCCATCAAACGTATCAATTTGATACGAATACGTATTCTCCAAACGTCTTGCATCATATCGCTCCACATTATAAGTTACCTGATAATCTTCGTTGGTAACAATAGAATTTGAATGATGATATTTAGATTTTGGCGCATCTTTTTTGATTTCTGCTCTATATTGATTCAAGAACTTAATCGGAAAAGAATACGTTAATTTATAAACAATCTCTTGCGAAACCTGTATTGCTGTTATTTTATTCAAAAACATCGTTCCTTGATTATTGTTTTTGATCTTCAAAGAATCTAAACGATCAGAATTTTGAATGTATAAATTTTTCCCAAGTTTAGAAACCTTGAAACAACGATCATTCAATTTTTGATGAATAATCTGCGGTTGATCTTTTATCAATTCCTTTAACTCTTTCAATGCAAAATTAGATAAATGTGCATCTTTTGTTTCCTGATTACAATTGTTTGCATATTCAGAATCGGGTACGTCTGCCTCTGGATTATCAGATTTTTTACACGACACTACCGAAAACAAAGCAATAATAATATATAGTATATTCTTCTTCATTCTAAAATTTCAATCTTTAAATAGCGTTCCGAAAATAATTTCGGTTCACATAGATTTAGATTTGCTGGTTGACAAATATAGTATATAAATCATTTATCAAATGTATAAAATGATGTTTCTATGGCTTATTTTTTCAGTTTTCTTACTCGAAATTCTATCTTTCAAAAAAAAACTAAAAATTTATCTAAATTTAAGTTCTTAAAACCGAAATGATTAATTAATAAATTGTAAAAAACTTCACAAAACGTTTGTTAAATTAGTATTAAACGCCCTATATTTGCACTCGATTTAAGAAACCGACCTGGTAGCTCAGTTGGTAGAGCACAACACTTTTAATGTTGGGGTCCTGGGTTCGAGCCCCAGCCAGGTCACTTAGTCAAAACGTTCTTTTTTATATAAGAAAAATAAAAACGTCTTTCGTTTTGTAAACTCAGATATAATCGTATATTTGCAGTCCGAAAAAACGGAGACCTGGTAGCTCA
>NZ_DJBB01000010.1:0-5485 GCF_002429865.1 Empedobacter sp. UBA5987 | reverse complement strand
TTAACAAGGGGAAGATTACATATTATCTACTCTATTCCAAACCCAAGTATAAGGGGTATAACCTCGTTCATCTCTCATTTTTCTAATTGGATAGATCAGCTGATCCGAACCATACCATATTTCTACGGAATCATTTGTTGTTCTGTTTACCAACTTCTTTTTGGCGTTGAAATAAATGAATTCAGCATTAGCAGAAAGATACAATGTATTTGATGTTTGATCGATTTCGTCTTCTATCAAATCAGTATTCATACAGTCTAAGTTTTTACTTTTTAGATCAAAATAACAAATGCTAGACAAGGCGTTTTCGTTTTGCGATAATATAACGACACCATTGTCGTTCCACTTAAAATTAGTGTAAGAACCAGCTTCTTTATGTGCCACCGCATTAAATGATAAAGGGCGAGAAAGATCTATGTATTCTAAAAAGACACTAGTATCAACTATTTTTTCATAAACCATTCGATTTGTTTCATTATCAAAACTATAATTACGCGTATTTTCAATGGTTTTTATGCTATTACCTTTTATATCTCGCAAAACAATTCGTTGTGCATTGTTGTGTTTTTCTATGGAAATAAGAATATTCTTGTCCATTGAAACAACATATTTTTTTACATCAGGAATCTCAATATTTTCTAGCGTTTTTAAATTAAGCACAGAAAGATTATTATTTTTTAACCATAGAAAAGAATTTTCTTTCATAAAAGAACCTTCTCTTATTCCAGCAATACTTATTTGTTGTTTCGACAAGTTGTTAATCAAAAATACAGTATCTGTAGTAGCGTAAGATATACTAATAGTAGACCAAGTCCCTTTTTCAGAAATTTGAGAACCAATAACTTTTCCCCATTTATCGTATTCAGATTCTTTTACTGTTCGTTGAGTAAGCTGTGCAAATACAGGCTTCATGTTAAATAAAAACAAGAGGTGTATCATTACAATAAGATGCTTCAATATAGTTGTTTTCATTAGTATCCAGTGTTTTGTGTTAAATTCGAATTCTTTAATATTTCTTGTTCAGGAATTGGCCATTGTTGGCAATAGCTTTTCCAATTTGATTTTGTTGGAGTTAATAGTTGATCGATTAGATTCAATCGTTTTAAATCAAAAAAACGATGCCCAAATTCACAGAAGAACTCATGCTGTCTTTCTTGTAAAATAGCTTCAATAAATTCCCCATCAGTCAATGTGATATAAGCAGGCAAACCAGCTCTTGATCTAATTTTGTTAAGATCTTGTAAGGCACCTACTTTATTTTGTTGTTTTAGACGTGCCTCAGCTCGAATTAAAAATTGTTCTGCTAATCGAAAAATAACCGAGTTTTCTGTTGTTGAGGAAGAGTTTGTTCTTTGTTTGTATTTATAAGCATGTTTCCAAGTAGTTGTACCGTTTGTAACTTCTCTTACCCAGTTTTTTTGACGAAGATCATTTGGTTCAAACTGCGTATTTACTTTTGTTAAAGCAATAGAAGTAGGAGGACCAGTTGCGACATAGTATGTACCACCTTCATACGCATAGTTACCAGCTTGCTTTGGAGATATTTGCCAAATAATCGATTTATTCTCTTTCAAAAACTCTTGATTAACATCTTGTTGCCATTCTATAGAAGGAGTATTAATTACAGTTGAAGCCCATTTTTCAGCATTTACCCAATTTCCTTTATACAATTCTACACGTGCTAATAAAGCTTGCGCAGTTACTTGATTAGGACGATTACGTTGTAGTGTTATTTGTGAAGATAATAGCGGTATAGCTACTTCTAAATCTTGTGTAATTTGTTCATACACTTTTGTTTTTTCTAAACGAGAAACACTTTTGTTCAACTCATAATTCGTTGTTTTTATATAAGGAATATCACCATAGGTATTCACTAAATAAAAATGGAGCAATGCTCTCACAAAAAGTGCTTCACCTATAAAACCATTTTTATCTGATGTAGATAAGCCTTTACTATTTTGGCAACCTTCTATAATAGCATTTGCCATATAGATCTGATAATAGGTTTGCGACCAATATTGTAAGACCGTAGCGCTATTTGCCTGTAATGTATTATTATATAAATTTTGAGATTCTACTTGATTGATTTGATACGAATCCAATTCATCGGTATATAGACCAATAGAAACAGGAAAAGCACTCATTTGTCCACTTACAAAACCTTTTTCTCTCATATCTGCATATAGGTTAATAAGCGCAGCATTTGTTGTCTTTTTATCCGCAAAAACCAACTCACTATTGTATTGAGAAGTAGGAACATCAACATCCAAAAAGTCATTGCATCTAAAGAATAAGATGCTTATAACGACTGTTAAACTTAACGTATATATATTTTTCATTGTGTTAAATTTTATTATTCTTATCAGACTAAAAGTTTAATTTCATTCCCATTACTATGGTACGAAGAGGAGGGAGAAATCGGTTGTACTTAAATTCGGGATCACCACCTTTATAAGGCGTTAGAGTAAATAGATTTTGACCTTGTAGAAAAATTTGAGGTTTCAAGAAATGATCTTTTAAAGGAATATCATAGGTAATCGAAATGTTTTTCAATCGGATGTAAGAAGCATCCACAATAGAAAGCGTACTACTTCGCATTAAATTATAATTAGCTGCTATTTGCGAATTTTTAGTACTATATGGTTGCATAGGTATACCATAGTCTACTAACTGATTGGTCATTGTACCAGCTATTGCTGTAGGCAAATACAATTGTCGTTCTTGTTTTACGAATTGAAATAATACATCTAAACTCAACTGTTTGTACCGAATCTGATTGGCGACACCACCATAATAAGAAGGATTAAGATCAGTGAGAACAACTCGATCTTTCAGAGAAGTTATTTTACCATCTCCATCATAATCATAGAATTCATATTGGTTATTTGTAGGATTTATACCTGTATATTGATAAAGTTTGATGCTGTTAATAGATCGACCGATAACATAAGTATTGGCGTAAGCAGAGCTTTCAAGGTCTGGATATGAAAGTAATTTGTTCCGATTAAAAGATAAATTAACCTCTGTTGTCCACTTCCAATTATTAGTCGTTATATTTTTGGAACCTAGTGTAAATTCCCATCCTTTATTTTCTACTGTTGCAGGTAAATTTCCTGAAAAAGAAGAAAAACCAGTTGTCGTAGGTAGAGCAATTCCAACCAATTGATTTCCTGATCTGTTTTGATAATAAGCCATAGAAAAATTAAGACGATCATGTAGAAAACCTAATTCTAGCGCAACTTCTAATTTACGATTCGTCTCCCAATGATAATTGGGATTATACAAACGAATAGGACTTAACCCAACTGTCCCATTATATGGATTGGATGTTGTTTGATAGTTATCTAAATATTGATAATCTCCAATATTATCACTTCCTGTAATTCCATAACTACCACGCAATTTTCCAAAACTCAACCATCTATTTTTTTTTATAAAATCCTCTTTTGTGAATAGCCAAGCCGCACCAATTGCACCAAAATTAGAATATCTATTCTGAGGACTAAAACGACTCGAGCCATCTCGTCTAGCTGTTACGTTAAGTATATATTTATCTTGTAAGATATAATTCAATCGTCCATAAAAAGCTTGATAACGGTAATTTGTTTTTTCATCTAAGCCTATTAATTGTAAAGCAGCAGTAGACAAAGACAATAACATTTCATTGGAAGGGAAATCAGCGGCAGTTAAATACAGCCTATCAGTTGTTTGATCCTGAAAAGTTGCACCTATAAGAAAAGAAAAACGATGTTGATTCCATTTCTTATCCCAACTTAGTTGAGGTTCTATAATCCATGAAGAACGATTAGTTTGATTAGATTCTACACTTGATGATTCACTACCTTGTCCAGAAGAAGGATTATACATCGTCGACGGAAAAGTTCTCAACTCACGGCTATGTAATTGGGTAAAGCCTAAATTGGTTTTAAAAGTTAATTCAGGTAAAATAGCATAGCTCAACATCATATTAGCGGTTAGATTATCTATTTTTGATAGAAATTTAGACTCTAAACTTGCCAATGGATTGGTCCATGTATTATTTGCCCAATTCAATTGTCCATTCTCATCATATAAAGCAGGAGCATTGGGTGCTAATTCTCTTGCAACAGTTGTTAAATCAGTAGAAGGTTGATTGTTATTTTGATTGCTATAATTACCCGTAAATAAGAAATTAAACTTTTTAGCCTTGTAGTTTAAAGCCAAATGAACAGCATTTTTCAAATACTTAAATGCTCCTGGATAAACAGTAGTTTCTTCGTGATGTGTACCATTCACGGTATAATTAAAAGCGGTGTTACCACCACTTATAGAAGTTTGTATCGTGTTATATTCTGCTGTACCTCCAATTAATTCTTTTTGCCAATCGGTAGATCGGGTTTGATCCCATGTCCCGTTTATATCATAGGCATTTGTAGGATAAGTAGAAATACCATCGTAGGCATAAGCCTGTCTACGCATATCAAGGTATTGTTCGGTATTCATCAATTTCAACGGACGTGTAATTTTTCCTAACCCCATCGATGTCCGAATACTTACCTGTGTAGCACCTATTTTCCCCTGTTTAGTTGTAACGAGCACCACACCATTTGCTCCACGCGATCCATAAATAGCTGTAGCATCGGCATCTTTCAGTACTTCTATACTTTCTATATCAGCAGGGTTAATCGTAGATAACGGACTTGTAAAAGAAGGTCTGTTTCCAGAGGTAGATGTGCCTCCAATAGGATCCGAAGAGTAGGGGATACCATCTATAATGAATAAAGGTTGATTGGCATCGGGTCTTAAACTGTTCTGTCCCCGTATTTTTATCTGAAATCCACCTCCAGAACCACCACTTTCTTGAGTTATTTCTACTCCTGCCATTCGTCCTTGTAGCGTTGCTAAAAAATTATCTACTGGTTGATTCTCTATTTCCTTTGCCGTAATACGTGCAATAGACCCTGTTCGTTCTTTGTCTTTTACAGCATAGTATCCTGCATTTATCACCACATCTTTTAGCTGAATTTCATCATCTTCTTTTGTGAAAATCACATTTATCACGCTTCTATTCAGTACCTCTTCTTCACGAATAGGGAAATCCAATTGCTCAAAAATTAGTTTAGCATCATCATGTTGCAAGGTCAACGAATAGTATCCATTTGAATCGGTAAAGGTGGAATTATCAGTTCCCTCCTCTTTTACCATTACGCCCACTAATGGGACTTGAAGTTCTTTTACCGTTCCAGTCACGGTTTTACCTGTTTGTGCCAACAATGGTGTTGCACAAACCAATCCCAATAACACACTTATTGTATGTATATTGAGTTTAAAGTAAAATATTTTCATAATTTTACATAAGTTTTTTAAAATTCAACATTAGTTTTAAAAGCCATTCCTTTTCCAGTACATCGCGCCAACTTTGTTTTTGGGAAAGGAGGTTTTGTTTTTTTTACGTTATACGTATTACGCTTAACGTTTTACGTTTTTTTATTCTTATTAATATTCA
>NZ_DJBB01000003.1:514-3589 GCF_002429865.1 Empedobacter sp. UBA5987 | reverse complement strand
CTCTACTAAAAATGTTCTCATTTCACTAAAGATTTTAAAAACCCTACGGGCTAAAACCTTTTTTACGTTTTATTCAACCATTTTCTTAACGTGTGAGTTTTAATGCCGGGTTTTCATCCTTTTTCAATATTCAAATCCACTTTCAACAAAGAATTTATAAACTGTTATTGCTGAAAAGTCGAGCGTCAATTCGGCGTAAAGAGCGTTAAAAATGATTTACAGTTCACATTTTTATGTGAATGATTTAAAGCATTTAGCGAATAGCCATTATTGACCGACTTGTAAGCACGGACTTGATTTTTTGATTACTTTTTGATCAAGCAAAAAGTAATAAATAAAGAACTACTAATTATTCTCTTATTCACGTAATTATGTTCAGAACCTCAACTCGTTGTTAATTTGAGGTATCGAGAAATCTATTACTTTCATTTTTTTATTCATAGCTTATCTATTTTAATTATAGGTATTCAGATGCCCTTCGGGGAATAGTCAAAAAAACTAACGAAAAAAGACTTGGCTGTAAAACTCTCTACTAAATATGTTCTCATTTCTCTAAAGATTTTAAAAACCCTACGGGCTAATACCTTTTTAAGTTTCATTCAAACATTTTCTTAACGTGTGTGTTTTAATACCGTTTTCGTCATTCTTTTCCAATATTCAAATTCCTTGTCATTCAGAACTTTCAAAGAATCTCATATCTAATTGTTCATAAAAACATTTTACATCGTAAATCCCATATCAAAAACCTTTTACAAATATTCTACTGCCACCCTACTGCCACTATGTTGCCTTTATCCTGCCTTTATCCTGCCTTTATCTTGGGACCATCTAACGTGTTTCAATAAAACCTAAAAATCCCCCTTTGTATATGTTTTTCACATTTGATGAGCGTTAACAATCACCCCACCCTACGGGTGTACAAATCACCCTCCAAAATTATGGTTTAAGCTGTTATAAGCTCAATACCTGCTTTATCAGCTTTGTATTTTATTTTATGTATGAGCTCATAATAGCTCCAGTTTCTTAAGACAAATCTTTCTTCTTTGGCAATTTGTATTTTTTCTTCTTGATCTACAATAACTATCGTTCCTGCTTTTTTTTCCACACAAAAATCAATTAACATTCTACTGTAGACATGTAGCCGATGATGAATATATTTACTCTCTGTATTTTTTAATTTTTTTGCTATTTTTAATTTTCTTGCTTTTCCTTTCCCTCCTTTGCAAAAGGGCACTCCTTCTAGTATTCTTTTACGAGAAGCTTGTATGGCTAATCTTCTATATAGAAATTCTTCTTTGCTACCAATGGTAAGCTGAGATCTACCTATTTTTACAACCAACGGATATTCTAATGACAAAGAAACTTCTGCAATAATATCTGGTTGTAATTGATTTTTTTCTTTTTCAATTTCTACCGTGAATACCCAAAATATTTTATTTTTTTCTAATTTAATATGTGATCTACAAATTCTAATTTCTTTACTTACTATTTGCTCCAATAGCTTATAATTATCAATATAGTCTCTTCCAAGATACGTTTTAAAAGGAATTTTATAAAGTTTAAAATAAATGTATTTTTTATCTGTATCATACGAGAATTTACTTATCCTCGCTATGTTAAAAGGAATTGCTATATCTCGTTTAAAAATTTTTAATGAAAGTTCCCCTTTCCAATACTTGACACAATCCTTCTTGAAGGACAGGTATAACGTATTGATCAAACTAGACAATATATACATCGGAACTTCGTCCTTAAAACGTTTTGAGAGCACACGATAAATTGTAGTCGACCGTGACCATTTGAGTATTCCAGAATCATCTTTGTTTTCGTCTGCTAATTTATATTTGATTCCTTCAGAGAAATAAAAAAAATCTTTCACCATTTCTTGCACATACAAATGAGAAACAATCATATTAGCCGCTATAAAACATCTATTTTGCCATTTATAAAGCGTACTCACAACTTCTTTTCGTTCTTCTTGGGTTGGTAAATCAGCAATTAACTGTATTTTACGTGTTAAAAAAACTGTAGAATTTTCCATATTTAGTTATTTAGGGGTTTAAACTTGTTTTGTTGAGTCAATTTATAAGCGACGACAAATTCATTGTGCACTTCTTTCTGAGAAAGTTCTAATGTCTTGGCAATGGTTGTAAACGATTGTTTCATTTCGAATCGAAGCTTTAAAATCAACGATTGTTTTTCGGTCATTTGATTTGGTGCCTTTTCCTCGGAAATTATTTCTTTTTTAGACACGAATACATCATGACTATTTATAAGGTTCTTAACATCCTCTATTGCACTTTTAATCTCCTTGCTCGTTTCTGAAACTCTTTTTCCCATTGCATTGGCAATTGCTTTGTATCTAAATCCATATTTCAAGCAGAGTTCAATCAAATGTTTTCTTTCAGCGCTTAATAAGGGTAATATTTTTCTAATTTCTTCATAATGTTGGTCATGTATTAGTTTATCCTTTATGTTTTCTGCAGCCTCTAAAGGATCGTATACAGTCAAATAATTCTCATAATTCTCGTAACTCTCTAATGAATGCACTGACCTAAAAAATTTATTTTTAGAACTTCTATAATGCGAATAACAGCTGTGTTTCAAAACAAGTCGCGTGAAAAAAAAGATATGTTCAGGTTTTTCAATTTTCTCACGATATTCCCATAATTTCAGAAACGCATCTTGTACCAAACATTCTACAACAAATTCATCATCAACTATTTGTTTACCAATCCAAAAAAGTAGTCTTTTATGTCGTGAATAAATTTGCTCTAAGGCTTTGGGTTCGCCTTTTTTCAATAATTCATATTCTTTTTCTAGCATAATAAAGGTGGTTTTAATTATGTTTTACGTGATACGTATTACGTTCTACGTTTTAACATCGTTTTTTAAATTCAACATTAGTTTTAAAAGCCACTCCTTTTCCTGTACATCGCGCCAACTTTGTTCTTGGGAAAGGGGTTTTTTGTTATGTTTTACGCTCTACGCTTAACGTTTTACGTTATTTTTTTAGTTTTACGTGATACGTATTAAGTTCTACATTTTTATTCTTATTATATTCAAATTCACTTA
>NZ_DJBB01000003.1:0-507 GCF_002429865.1 Empedobacter sp. UBA5987 | reverse complement strand
TTATCATTTAGCTGTCATTCTGAGCTTGTCTCAGAATCGCATTCAATATGTCATTTCGAGGTATCGAGAAATCTTTTGTCGCTTTTTACTTGACTATAAAGTAACCAAAAAGTCAAGGCCGTAAACCTCTTTATTAAAAATGTTCTCATTTCACAAAAGATTTTACAAACCCTACGGGCTAAAACCTTTTTAACGCTGCATTCAATCATTTTCTTAACGTGAGAGTTTTAATGCCGGATTTTTTTAATCCCTTTTTCAATATTCAAATCCACTTTCAACAAAGAATTTATAAATCGTCATTGCTGAAAAGTCGAGCTTCAATTCGGCGTAAAGAGCGTTAAAAATGATTTACTGTTCGCATTTCATATGCGAATGTTCTAAAGCATTTAGCGAGTAGCCATTATTGACCGACTTGTAAGCACAGACTTGATTTTTTTGGTTCGTTTTTTCATCAAGGTTCCCCGAAGGGTATATGAATTCATTCGAAAACAATAATAACTCATGAAT
>NZ_DJBB01000053.1:240-13417 GCF_002429865.1 Empedobacter sp. UBA5987 | reverse complement strand
GTTTTTAGGGAAGATTACAAAACCTTATACCATTTACTTACAGAAATATATAAATGATTTATAATTATCATTAACATAAAATCAAATCATATTTGTTTTTTAGAATAGAAATAAACTATATTTATAAGCTTTTTAAAAAGCTAATCATCAAAAAGTATTAATAATTATATCAAAACACATGAGTCAAACACAAAAAACTAATTATCCAGCACTTTATACGCTGATAATTGTATTTTTTTTCTGGGGTTTTATAGCAGCGGGTAATAATATTTTTATACCATTTTGTAAAAATTACTTTGAATTAGATCAATTTCAATCTCAATTAATCGATTTTGCTTTTTATACAGCCTATTATATTGGTGCGCTTTTATTATATATATTGAGTGTTGTTAAAGGAAAGGATTTAGTAGGAAGATGGGGGTATAAAAAAAGTATAGTTTATGGACTTTTATTTTCTGCATTAGGAGCTGGGGCTATGATAATTGCAGTTCAAGTAAATATTTATATTGGGATGCTAATGGGATTATTTATTGTTGCTTTAGGATTCTCATTGCAACAAACTGCTGCAAATCCATTTGCAGTTTTATTAGGTGATCCTAAAACAGGAACTTCTCGAATTAACTTGGGAGGTGGAATAAATTCTTTTGGAACTACAATTGGTCCATTAGTAATTGGTTTTGCATTGTTTGGTACTTTTGATCATGTGTCAGACGATGTAATTAAGAACTTACCATTAACAAAGGTAGAATATCTATATATAGGAGTAGGTTTATTATTTGTTATTGCTGCGGCAATTTTCTTCTTTTCTAAGAAAGTTCCAGCAGGAATAAATAATGAACCAATGGAGAAATCAAACAAAGCATTAACAATGTTAATTGTAATGACAATTTTACTATTAATCATGTTTGTTCCAGTGTTTTTAAGTTATAAGAGTGTCGAAGCTTTAAGAATTGAAGAATTAAATAACTTAATTAATAATACGACAAACATAACATTAATAGATAGTTATAAAGCAGAAGTAGTTACGTTAAAAAATCCTTTAGAATTAAAAAGAATGGCTTGGCTTTTTGGTGCTTTATCAGTTGTTATAATTGGATTATTGTATGCCTATTTCAGCGCAAAGAAAAAGTCGGAAGGATGGGGAGCTATGAAATATCCTCAATTAATTCTAGGAATGTTAGCATTGTTTTTATATGTAGGTGTTGAAGTAGCTATAGGTTCTAATCTAGGAGAATTGTTGACACTAAAAGAATTTGGAAATCTTAGCTCATCACAAATAACTCCATATGTAACGATGTATTGGGGAAGTATGATGATTGGTAGATGGGCAGGAGCTATAAGCGCATTTAATTTGATTAAATCCAAAAAACAATTCCTATTAATCATTGTTCCGGTTATTGCTTTTTCAATTGTTATAGGTGTTAATACTATAGCTGGATTTGATATGTCACATTTATATTTTTATATCATATGTATAGCCTTACAAATTGCAGCATTTTTCTTATCTAAAGATAAACCAGCTCGTACATTACTTATTTTTGCAATCTTTGGAGCGATCGCAATGACAATTGGTTTACTTTCGACAGGTATTGTTGCCATTTATGCATTTTTAGCTGGAGGTTTAGCTTGTTCTATCATGTGGCCCGCAATTTTTAGTTTATCTATTGTAGGTTTAGGTAAATATACAGCACAAGGTTCTGCATTTTTAGTAATGATGATTTTAGGAGGAGGTATTATTCCTCCTATACAAGGAAAATTATCTGATATTATAGGAATTCATAATTCATATGTTATTCCATTAATTTGTTTTATTTATTTAATATCTTTTGCAGTAATGGTCAAAGGATTTTTAAAGAAACAAGGAATTAATATAGATGAGATTGAATCTGAAGGAGGACATTAAAAAGAATAATGTTAGTCATAAAAAAACGGAAGAATAATATTATTTTTCCGTTTTTTTAAGTTTTAAATTATATACTTTTTTATTAAGTATTTAAGATAATATAAAAAAAATCGCTTAAGTAGAGAACTAAGCGATTTTCAATAGATGTAGTTAAGGTAATAAGAATTGGTTAGCAATCTTATTTTGGGTTGTTCAGTCGGTTGAAATATAGGTTGTTATTTCTTTTTCAAAATTGATAAAAATTTTAGAATTAAAATATCCCTATTTATAGGTATTTTTTTAAGGTTTTGAAATCAATCCATATTCTATGGCTGATGTGATTGCTGAACTTAAATTTGATGTTTTAAATTTTTCGATCAAATTCTTACGATGGCTGTCCACCGTATGTGTACTGATAAATAATTTATCTGCAATTTGTTGTGTCGTTAAGCCTTGTGCAGCTTCAATTAAAACCTCTTTTTCGCGACGTGTCAATTTCGGAATCGTATTCAAACCATCTTTTTCTTTTTTACTCATCACATTTTTGGTTTGCGAACAAAGAAATTTCTTTCCATCAAAAATAGAATTAATTCCTTCTAATATTTCGTCAACAGAAGCATTTTTCTGAATATAACCCGAAGCACCTTCTTCCAAACAACTATTAATTACAGCGTATTCATTGTGTACGCTCAACATAATAATGTGCATATCAGGATATTTTTTCTTGAAAGGTTTAATCAATTCAATACTATTAGTATCCGATAAATTGATGTCTAACAAAAGAATGTCAATTTCTGTTGTTTTTAAGGCTTCTTGTAATTGTTGAGCCGAAGCATAACAATCGACCACTTGTAAGTTTTGCTGATTACTCAAAATATTTCGCAAGCCTTCTAATAATAAAGGATGATCGTCTGTGATTGCTATTTTTATCATAAGTTATATTTTAGGAAATTGGAACTCTATACTTGTTCCTAAATCGATTTCTGAATGTATATTTAATTGTCCTTTCAAAAATTGGACACGCGATTGAATATTATGTAAACCTGCTGATTGCGTTAGTTTTGTATTATTCATATCAAAACCTTTCCCATCGTCTTCTACAGTGACAGAATAATTGTTTTCATCTTCAACAAATTGAATGATAATTTCCGCTGCATGCGCATGTTTAATGGCATTATTTACTAATTCTTGAATGATACGATAAACCAATAATTGATGCTCTTTGTCAAGTGAATTTGTATAGCTCAAAAATTGAACATCAATATCCAATTGTTCATTCGACATTCGGATTGCATATTCTTTTAAGGCTTCTTCCAAACCATATTTCAACAACAAATCTGGCATTAAATTATGAGCTACGCGACGTAATTCATCAACAGCTCCATCTAATTGTTGAATAGATTTTGCCATGTCCTTTTTAGAATGATCGTCAATTTTATCGTTTAAATGAGTGAGCTGAATTTTTGTTCCAGAAAGTAAACCGCCCAAACCATCGTGTAAATCACGTGCAAGACGAGCTCGTTCTTGTTCTTCACCATTAAGAAGAGCTGTTAAAGTGGATATTTTAGAATTTTGACGTTCTTGTTCGATTTCCAACTTGTATAATTCTTCACGTTGCTTTAGATGTTTGTTACGTTGTTTTAAAGCGTAAAGCAATAATCCAAGTAAAGCAATAAAGAAGATGATAGAGAAAATGTAATATTTGTTTAATTTATTCTTGAAATTAAGTTCGGTGATATAATTAACCAATTCATCTTTTCTATTTTTATTTTCGAGTTTAGAAAGCCTTAAATTTTGTTCTGAAATCGTTAATTCTTGAGAACGCTTGTCGGATTCTAATCGAGTTAATTTTAATTGTTTACGTTGAAATTCTTCACTTAATCTAGAATTTTCTAATTCTTGTTCTTGTTGAATTCCTAATGAATGCATTAGTTGAATTTGTTGTTCTTTTTTCTCGGCTTCTAATTGCAAACGAATCATTTGTTGTTGTTGACGTTCTTTATCAAACTGAGCTTCCAAACGTTTACTGATTTGCGCTTGCTCGTTATCATAAATTTCTTTGTAAGTGGAAGTGTACAATTTATAATAACGCAAGGCTTCTTTGTAATTTCCTTCACGATCTTCAATATCAGATAAACTCAAATACAGCGAAAGCAGAATATTCTTGTCTGGAATTGTATTTTCATGAACTTTTATAAGCGAATTAAGTAAATAATTTTTTGCAGTAGAAACTTCGTTATTTTGTAAAGATAATTCTGCTAAAATACCATTAGCAGCAGCAACGTGATCGGATTGATGATTTTGTTCAGCAATTTCTTTGGCTAAATACGCATATTTGATAACTTTTACTTGATAGTTTTTGGGATAAAATAGAAGATATAAATTGGCTAGATTAATAGCTACAAACGACAAGTCTGTCGCTGTAGCCATTTCACTTTTGTTTTTATAATACGTATTTATAGCGTTAGTATAATATTTTTCAGCTAAATCTCGTACAAAAATATTTTTCTCATTTTGCATAAATTTTTGCTCGTACATGTATCCAATCGACATATAAGAAGCAAAAATTAAATTAGGATTATTTTGTTTAAGTGCTACTTCTAGAGCAAGTTTGCTGTACTTTTCTTGTAATTCATAATCATCCCATCTCGAATAAATTCCAGTCAATTCGTTATAAATAGAACTCATTCGTGTAAGAACAGTTGGCGTAACAGTAGCTTTATCTAGAAATTTAAGACCATCAATAAAGTTTTTTACAGCCTTAGAGTCTTCATTGTTTCTTAAATTCAACCATCCTTCGCAATATTTAACATATCCTTTTGTTGAATAATCAGTTGTGCGTCCGCTGTAATAAATTGCTTTTTGCAAATTATAATTTGTTGCATTCAAATTATCATCAATACGATTATTCATTGCAGAAACAGCATGTAAATATGCAGCATATTTTCCATCACTCAGTTTTTCGGCGCTAGAAATATTTTGTTTCAAAACAGCGAAAGCTTTTTCTTTTTGATTATTAAATAATAAAGCTTGCGCATATTTTCCTGTTATTTCGTATCGTTCAATAGAATTAGGAGCTGTTTTATTATATTGATTCTCAAAATTAATCAGTACTTCTTGTGCATTAGCAATTCCACTAATAGCGCATAAAATGACGACTATAAGTTGAAATAAAAGATTTTTTAAAGCACTATTACTTTTTAACATATTGAGATGTTGAGTTTATTTGAGCTAATATAATGTCTTTTGTAGAATCAAAGAAACTAAAACAATCCGAAGAATGTTTTAGTTTGTACATAAGTTGAGGTAGGTTAGGATATAGATTATTGTTATTTCTTAAAATTAATATGAACGTCGAAAAATTCACCCTTTTGAAGAATTCCGTCTAAATTTCGATCAATAATTAAAGCAATATGTACTTGATCGTTGTCGTAAATATTCCAATCCATTTCAGCGTCATATTGATAAACACCTTTTAATGTCCATTTGTAAATATCCCAATTTCCAGACGTTCCAATTTTATCCACACGTTTTTCATTATTTGAAACATAATATAAATATTGATGTCCATCATACGACAAAAACGGATAATATATGACTTGGTTTTTCTCTGCAGCAAAACCACTACTAGGTTCAAAATATGGTATGCTTTCTATTTTTATTCCTTCTTGAAAATTAACATCAGCCGAACTATCAGTCACTAATGCTTGTGCAGCGTAAAACAGATTTTTCTTTTCTTGATAAGGTTTATTTAGATATTCAACACTAAATTCTTCTGGGCGAAGTGTGATTGTTTGTTCAGCTTTATCAATATTAAATGTTTGATTTCCTTGCTTTATTATAATATTATTAGTTGTATATTCTTGTGCATTTCCAAAAGAAGCCAAAAGACTACAAACCATTAGAACCATTATTTTTTTCATCTACTTTTCTATTTTGATACAGCTAAATTATCTCGAAAATTCTTCAAAAAACTCACTATAATTATTGAATTTACTAGATTAAATGGTAAATAAAAGAAATAACGAATTTAGTTTAACTTATGGTACAAGAACAACAACTGTGTATAAATATCAAAAAGTAGACGAAAATACGCTGGTGTTGATAGAATATCGTGATAAAAATAATGATGGGAAAGAAGATAAAATCTTAAATTATTATGAACGTAAATAACGCAAAAAGACAACTTAATTAGTTGTCTTTTTTATTAAAAATTATTTCAATTCTGAGAGAAAACAATATAATTCCCTGCTAATTTATCTTTATCAATATCAAACAAATGCAATTCAATTTCTTGTTGTATTTTCTTTAAATCATCAATTGGTATTAATATCGAAGTCTGAAAAATAACTTCTGGTAATTGAGAATCTTCTAAATAATCAATGAAAACTAAATCTCCAACATCTAAATCATTTTCATTTTTAATTTTCTGAATTGCAAAATCTAATTTTGAATACTTATTAGAAGAATATTTTGTTTGATATAAACCAAAATCTCGATTATAACTAATTGTTTTATTATTGATAATAATATTCTCTTTTCCATAAATATTCCACAAAAAATATCGAATAATAAAATAGAAAATAAGGAAACTAATTATAGAAATTGGAATAATAAAATCTTGCGGCTCCGAATCAATAATTGTGATTAAACTAATCGGAACTGAAATCATCAATAAAATGCAAAAGAACAAAAAGAATTTTCTCCTTTTAGAAGGATTAATTTCTAAAGTGACGTACAAATTGATAGAATCTTTTGCTATTTTATATTGATTTATCATCTATTCAATTGTTTGATTCTTGCTTTGTTTCGTCCGTCCAAAAGTGATGCAACAGCCCAAATTGCAGCTGGCAGCCATCCAATTAAGGTGATTTGTAAGATTAAGCAAATAACGCCTTGTATTATTTTTCCTCTTAAAATGAATGATAACCAAGGTAAGAGTACGGCTAATATGATCATTGTGTTGTATTTATTGAATTAATTATTTCGTTGTAATATAAAACTGAAACTTTTTCAGAGTTTAATTGTAAATCATTTTCAAGAAGTGATTGTGCAACTTTTTCGGCTTCAATTGATTTATATTTAGATAAGTTTCCTCGTAAAAAGAAATTAATCAAAGGGAAAATTTTTGCACTGATATTCTCAGCCAAACGATATTCCGCTCGATTTCCAATTAACAAAGATGGACGATATAAGAACAATTGTTTGATATTATTCTTTTGCAAAGTTCTTTCGGCTTCGCCTTTCATTTTTAAATAAAAGTTGGACGAGTTCGTATTTGCACCAATTGCTGAAATATAATGAAACTTTGTTAATCCTTTTTGAATCCCAAGTTTTGCAAATTGATTTGGAATATCGACTTCTATTTTATGATAAGCATCTAAATCAGGCGTCTTTTTTCGTGTTGTTCCCAAGCACGAAAAAATAGAATCAATCGTTTCAATATCATCTAAATTAATCTCCGAATTAAAATCAGTAACTATTTCAATCAATTTTGGATGATTAATTTGTTGAGGTTTTCGAACAATTGTGATAATAGTTGAATAATCAGGATGATTGAATAACTTTTCTAAGAGAAGAGAACCAATCAAACCTGAGCTTCCTAAAACCAATGCAGTTTTGTTCATGGTTTAAATTTTCATTAATAACCAATACCACGCACCATTTACATCTCCTTGTTCCAAAAGTTTTGCAGCAACTTGATGACGAACCTCTGCTGATTTAAACTTTTGAATATCTAATCGTTCTGTCAATTGCTCCTTGAAATTAAGAATCATTTCATCTGTAGGTAATTTTTCTACATTTCCTAATTGACCTAAATTATTACCTGTTAAATAATTAGAATTTTTCACTTCGTCAGGAAGTTGATCTATTCCCAAACCAATTGTACGCGTAGGTTTTTCGACTTCGAAGATCGATTCTGGAATAACTCGGCAATAATAATCACCTCCCATACGAGAAACTAAATCCAAATCATAAGGCGAAACTTTATCATTTTCATCCAGTAAATCCTCTTGTACATGCATGCGCACAATTTCTGCAATCACCAAATTAGCTGCACCTGGTTGATCTGTAACAGAAATTACTTCACGCACTTTACATTCAAATTGAATCGGAGATTCGGCTACACGAGGAGGTTTAACCAACTCTGAAGGTAATTCTGTAAAACCAGCTTTCACAAATTCATTTACACCTTTTGGATATTCCACACTTGCCAACGATTGTTGCTGAACCATGTTATAATTGACAATATTAATTACACATTCAGGGTGTTCCCAAACATTTTCTAATGTATGCTTTGTCGATCCATCTCTCATTTTTCGAAGTGGAGAAAATACACAAATAGGCGGATTTTGTCCCATCATATTGAAGAATGAAAATGGGCTCAAATTTACATTTCCGTCTTTATCTATCGTACTTGCAAAGCAAATAGGACGTGGAGAAATAGCGTGTTTGAAAATGTCATTAAATTGACTTGTATTTGGCTCAAAAGATTTTGTATGTTGCATAAGTTGAGTTTATTGGGTATAAAGATGAACAGAATTTACTAATTTTCCTAATCCTGTAACAGACATTTCGATAGTATCATTTGGTTGTAACCATTGTTCTTTATAAGCTGGATTCTGACGTTTTCCAGTTCCATTTAATTCAAGAAAACAACCTGTACCAACGGTTCCAGACCCTATAATATCACCAGGATAAAGTTTTACACCATACGAAATACGTTCGATAATCTCGGCGAAAGTCCAATGCATATCTTTGAAATTTCCACGAGAAACTTCAATATTATTGACTGAACAAGACATTTCTAAATCATAACAATTTCCGATATGTCCTTCTTTAGGCTCAACTTTGTATTTTTCGATTTCGGTTGGTGTTACTAAATATGGACCAAACATCGAAGCGAAATCTTTTCCTTTTGCTGGACCAAGATTCAGTTTCATTTCTTCCATTTGTAACGCACGTGCACTTAAATCATTCAAAATCATAAAACCACCAATATATTCATCTGCATGTTCTGCTTTTATATTGATACCTTCTTTTTTGATGACAATAGCGACTTCAAGTTCAAAATCCATTCGATTGAAATGTTTTTCCATAGCAATTATTTTTCCTGGACCTTGAATAGCTTGATGATTAGAGAAATAGAACACAGGAAATTGATCAAATTCTGGAATCATATCCAAACCTCTGTTTAAGCGAGAAGTTTCTACATGTTGGCGAAATGCATAGGCATCTCTAAAACTTGCTGGATGAGGTATTGGAGCCAAAATTAGTGGTTCTTTTACTACCGCATTTTTATATTCACCACGTGAAATTTCGTTTGTAATCTGTTGACAAATTATAAGTGAAAAATCATCATCAGCTAAAATATCAATTAGGGTAGAGGGTAAGTTGTGATTAATCTGTGTCAAATCATAGATAGAGTCTTGCAAAACAAGACCTACTTTTTCTTGTCGATTGTCTAAGAAAGTAACGAATTTCATTATTTGTTGTTTGAGAGGTGAAGATACGAAGATGATTTTTAATCTTAAAATACTTTCTTTCAAACCTGATTCATAACATGTTTAGTTGTTTAACAATACGGTTATTGAATAATTGATTTGGTTAAAATATAAACTTGTTTAAACTTTCAGAGAATGTATTTTAATTGTTTATCTAATTTTCCTTTTTTAAGGATTTAAGAAAATGAAAATAATACGAGATTAAATAGTTATATTTCCTGTTTTACATCGTATACAAAACGTCTAATCACTAGTATATTTATTTTGTATCTGGTAATTTTTATCAAGAATTATAATTTCATAGGTAGTCTTCTTTAAAAAAATAGAAGGAATATCAGTATCAGTTAATACTTCATATACAGCTGTGGGTACACCATTTTGTTCAGCTTCACCTTTTCTGTAGAGCAATATCATTGCAGGATATGTTATAATAAGATTCTTAGGAAGTATAATTTTTTTATATGCCTTAGATTTTTGAAGCAGAAGGGTAGTTTCTAGAAAGGAATTTGCAGGTTGAATGATAGAGATATCAGTTTCATAACTAGATGGATTACTTCTGAAAATGATTCCCTTATCATTTATCAAAACAGTTGGAGTGGTTGTCGTGATTAATTTAGAAAGAGGTTGATTGTAACGACTTTCTCCTTTATCTGAATATTTATTTTGATCAATAGTAAAAGGATTAGTACCAGTTAACTCTGCTAAAATACCTGCCATAGACATACCTCTACCGTTATTATCTCCTTCAAAAGCATGTCCTGCACCACAATAAATAAAATATTTACCATTGGTATTATTTTTCATAAAAGAATGGATATTCTTAGCTTGTGCAATCTCGCGATTTTTCCAGGGATCTTTGTCCCAATTATCTTTATCCGAAGCTTCATAACCAAATACTGTAAAACCTAAATCAAGCGCTTCTTTTATAAAGTTTCCAAAATTAGGCTCGGAAGTATAGAATCCACTTTCTACTGTAGCAAATTGTCTTTCATTTATCAATAAATCATCTAATGCTTCAAGACCTAAATAACGATATCCATTTGCGTAAAGATCCTTTAACAACGAAGTTGCAAACCATCTATGACTTGCATTATGATGCAGTTCATTTAGTATAATGATTTTTTCATTTTTACTTCTATCAATAATATAATCTTTTGCAGAAACAGCTTTACTGTTATGAAAAAATACAGAATCAAAAGGGTTTAGTTTTATTTCTTTTAAATCTGGACGTTGTTCATTCCAAGTTTTAAGGGCTTTACTGTAACTTCCTTGAAAAGAAAAGTCTGTAGCTGCTAATTGTAACGCAAAAGTATTTTCACTACTGTTTTTTTTAGATTGTATATCTTCTGTAAACTTATAAGGGAGGTCTTGTGCTTGAGCAAGCTTTAAACTCAGAAAGAATAACAAAGAAAATAGTGAAATACGATTAGTAGTAATATTTTTCATATTCAATAGAAATAAAACATATATAGATTTTACTTTACTTTAACCAATTCTACACGTCTATTTTTTGCTTTATTTTCTTCTGTATCATTTGCTACCAATGGTTTTTCGGCTCCGTATCCTATAGCAGATAAACGTGTTTTATCAATACCTAAAGCAATTAGTTTTTGCATTACAGCATTTGCACGATCATTAGATAGTTTTTTGTTATGCTTAGCGTCGCCAGAATTATCAGTATGCCCTTCAATTGATATTTTTAATGTGTTATCTTTCTTTAAGGCATTTGCAATTTCAGTCACAATCTCATCACCTTCTTGCGTGATTTTTGCTTGATCAACATCAAAATTAATATATAAAATAGATTTTCCATTCTTAGTCAAATCCTCAGCAATTTCGTCTGCTGTTACTTTGGTAATCGTTTGCTTAAAGTCTGTTTCTTGTAGTACATTAAGCGAAGCACCAGCATTGTTAGAAAGGTATTGTATATATACATTTCCTTTATCTTTTGTACGTAATACCCAAAACTTCATATTTTGTCCAGCGTATCCCATATCACCTTCGCCTCCTTTATTCGGATCTTGTTTATTGTAACGCTCATATTCTTCTTTGGTTATTTCACCATCAAACACTTTAACAGCCCCGATAGATTGTAAATAATCAGCCATACTTTTTTCAAAGAAATGTTGCGAAAATTCTTCTCCTTGTTTAGGTGAAACAAAAGTTTTATACAACTTTCCTTCAAAAGGTGTCATAACACCGTTAATAGGAAAAAAACATATGTCAAATTGTTTTACCAAAGGTTTGTTCATTTCTTTTAAACCTTGTGGAAGATTTATGAAAGGAAAATCTCCAATATCAGCTGTTGAAAATGGAATTTTGCTGATGTCAAATCCATTATCAGCAACCGTGTTATCTTGTTTTTGATTAGTATCTACTATAACATTATCCGTTTTCTTTTCTTCTGTTTTGTTGTTACAAGAAACAATCAAAGTAGCAGCAATCGCTACAATAAATAGTTTATTCATCGCTGTTCAAGTATTAATTTTATAGTATTATTTGAGATAAAAATACTATAAATTATTATCATACAGTTATTTATTTACGTAATTATTTTAATCTTCTATTTAGATCTTTATTAAAGTCATCCTCTTTCATTCAAATTTGTTTAATATAATTCAATTGTCGTAAGTTGGTTACTTCAAACAAGTTATTTAGTATTTTTAGTCGATTTCAAAGCCCATATAATTAGTAAAGGTTGCATGAATAATCGTGCTAATCTTTTTTGATCTGTATCCAATCCAAAACCATCTCTTTTGTTTTTATATTGAGCCCAGTTTCCAGGAAAAACAGCCCCAAAAAAACAAGCTGCTATTTTTCCAACTATTTCTTTTTTACTATCTGGAGCTAAAACAATCGTACTACCCAAGGCTATTTCTGCAATTCCCGAATACACAACTGTGTCATCTTTGGGTAAAGGAACCCAATTTGGTACTTGTGTCTTGAATTCTTTTCTAGCTATAGTTAAGTGAGCAATTCCTGCTCCAATCAAAAAAGCTCCTAAGGTATATCGTGCGATGTTTTGTGTCGTGTTATTTTTCATGGTATTCATTTTTAGAATGTTATTATTCAATAATGAATCAAAAATCGTACAACTAACACTTAATGGGTTTTGAATAGGTGAAAAATCAAGATTTTTTATTTGAAATTTATAGGGAATTAATTTATTATGTTTTACGCTTAACTTTTTACGTTTTTTTCTTTCTTGCTGTCACATTTATTATGTTGAAGAATAAGATGAAAATTGTTTTAAAACGTTTAACTTCTTGATATAATTTTCTACATTACATTTCGAAAATCACTCGAAGTGATGAAGTACAGAACCGAATCCTCTAATTTTCTAACCACAATAGAAACATAGTTTTTTTTATTTTAGAAATTGTATAGTTCAGTAAACTGAAAAATATCGATTTATTTACTATGATTAAAACATTTCGATTCTAAATCGTCGGATTTTTAACTCCTTTTTCAATATTCAAAATCCTTTTTTTACAATGAATTTATAAATCGTCATTGCTGAAAAGTCGACATACGATTTGCAGACGAGCTTCAATCTATTGGATGAGAAGGGTTAAGAGATTCTTCATTTCGCTAAAGCTACATTCTGAATGACAATTTCTATCTGTCATTTCGAGGTATCGAGAAATCTTTTGTCACTTTTTTATTCATAGCTTATATATTTTAATTATCGGTATACATATGCCCTTCGGGGAACAATCAAAAAAACTAACGAATACTTCGGCAGGCTCAGCACAAGCAAGTCAAGGTCGTAAACCTCTCTACTAAAAAT
>NZ_DJBB01000053.1:0-204 GCF_002429865.1 Empedobacter sp. UBA5987 | reverse complement strand
GGGCTAAAACCTTTTAAACGCTCCATTCAACCATTTTCTTAACGTGAGAGTTTTAATGCCGGTTTTTCATCCTTTTTCAATATTCTAATTCATTTTTAATAACATTTGAAATTAAAAATTCTTTAATGTCACTTTTTACTTGACTAAAAAGTAACCAATGCTTCGACAGGCTCAGCACAAGCAAGTCAAGGCTGTAAACCTCTC
>NZ_DJBB01000033.1:0-9972 GCF_002429865.1 Empedobacter sp. UBA5987 | reverse complement strand
AAAGTTTAAACAACTTCATTATGAAAATCTGAAGATGAGGAACAACTATAAATAATAGTAAAGCAAAAAAGTAAAAGTATATTTTTCATCATCTTTTTATTTAATCTTCGCTTAACAATCTATTGATATTCTGTTAAGCTTTGAATTTAATTTGCTGCATACATTTGCAGTAACAAAATCCTCATGTGTTAATTTATATCATTTCTCAAAATTACTTCTCTTTTCGGGAAGTTTTTTTTGTTTTTATTAAGAAATCAGATTAAAATGTAACGTACTATACGCCTAATTTTTAAGTATAATACATATTGAAATTTTATTAATAATCAGTCGTTTATAAGTGTTTTATTTTTAATAAAGATTTAACTTCTTGAGTTTTATTAACGTTAGGTGGCATAGTAGTTGTCATTTTATTCACTTTTTAATTAAAACTTAAAATTACTCAGATGACTAATATAGATTCAAAAAAAAATCTGGCAAACACGACTTTGTTATCCACCACGGAGCATAAGACAGTGTTAAAGGTTATTCGATCGGATGAACATGAAAAAAAGTCTTTACGAAATAAATTCATAGAGAGAATTTCTAAAAACTGCCTTACAAAGAAAGATTATCTAGTTATTGCTACAACTTTTGTGATTATGCTAACTTCTATTCTTTTTTTGTTTATTTACCAAAATGAATTTCTACAATGGCACAGCACAAAATTATCTACCTGGTGGGGTGTTATTATTTATAGCCTTGGATTGGCACTTCTTATTGTTAAAACTTCCTTTCTTTTTTATTTAGGCTATTTATTCATAAAATATAAACCGATCAAAAATGTTGCTGATGCAGATTTACCAACTTGTACCATTATTGTTCCGGCGTATAATGAAGGAAAATTAGTATATGATACTTTGTTGAGTTTGGCTGATAGTAATTATCCACCCGAAAAATTAGAGATTATAGCCATTGATGATGGGAGTAAAGATGATACATGGAAATGGCTTCTTGAAGCGAAGAAAGTTTTAGGCGATCGCGTTACACTTTTTCAACAGCCAAAAAATATGGGAAAACGTCATGCATTATATAAAGGTTTCAAAATTGGAAAAGGTGATGTTTTTGTGACGGTTGATAGTGATTCTATTGTTGATGAATCTACACTTAGAAACTTGGTAAGTCCTTTTGTAGTGAATGAAAATTGTGGTGCTGTCGCTGGTAATGTTCGTGTATTGAATAAAGAAAAAGGTTTGATTCCAAAAATGTTGAGTGTTAGTTTTACATTCAGTTTTGAGTTTGTTCGATCTGCTCAAAGTGCGTTAGGTTCTGTATTTTGTACACCTGGAGCGTTAGCAGCTTACAGAAAAGATGTTGTACATAATTGTTTGGAAGAATGGATAAATCAATCTTTTTTAGGGCAACCAAGTACAATCGGTGAGGATAGAGCTTTGACAAATATGATTTTGAAACAAGGTAAACATGTCTATTTTCAGAAAAATGCAATGGTTTATACCAATACTCCAGAGCGTTATAAGAATTTATACAAAATGTTTATTCGTTGGGAGAGAAGTAATGTTCGTGAGAATATTATGATGACAAAATTTGCTTTCACCAACTTTAGAGAAGGTTCTACAGTAGGAACTCGTATAATTCTGATGATGCAATGGATAAAATTAATCATGGCAATTCCATTATTTTTAATTTTAATCTTTTTTGTCGCAACACATCCAATTTTATTCATCACAAGTACATTGTCTGGCGTTTTAGTTTTTTCAAGTATTCAGATGATTTTTTACGCGAAGAAATATAACTTTAACGAAGCATTATTGGCATACGTTTACAGTATTTTCTATATGTTCACGCTTTTTTGGATTACGCCTTATGCTATTGTAACAGCAGGAAGAAGTGGTTGGTTAACGAGAGAATTACCTCAGGCAACTTAAAATTATTAAATATAAATTCACACAAAAACTTCTCTCATTGGGAAGTTTTTTTGTTTTTACATAAAAAGTACAAGACTAACCGCCATTACAAACATTCCGATTACAATTCCGTAAGTTGATAATTTTTTTCCAGCGTATTCGTTTGCGGTAGGAATTAATTCATTAATCGAAATGTAAACCATCATACCTGCGACGCTCGCAAAGATTGCTCCGAAAATTGATTCATCAAAAAATTGTAACAATACAAAATAGCCAATTAATGCGCCAATAGGTTCTGTTAATCCTGATAAAAAAGAATATAGAAATGCTTTTTTTCTATTCTTTGTAGCGTAATAGATTGGTATAGCAACGGCGATTCCTTCTGGAATATTATGAATAGCAATAGCTGAAGCTATAGAAATTCCGTAAGTTGGATTTTCTAATGCTGACAAAAAAGTTGCTAATCCTTCAGGGAAATTATGAATTGATAAAGCTAAAGCAGAAAACAAACCCAAACGCAATAATTTCTGATCGTTTGTCTCTGTTTTATTTTCATCGCAATGATGATGAGGCAATATTTTATCGATTAAAATGATGATTAAAATTCCTGCAAAAAATCCCAATAATGTATAAGTGTAACCTAATTTTTCTCCAAAAACACTTGATAATGATAATTTAGCTTTTGTTAAAATTTCTACAAAGGAGACATAAAGCATTACTCCTGCTGAAATTCCCAACATTACGCCTAAGAATTTTGGATTGAATTTTTTGTATAATAAACATAAAATACTTCCAATTCCAGTGCTAATTCCGGCAAGAAAAGTTAAACTAAAAGCAAATATTAACGGATTTGAAAACATTAATTTTAATAATTAAGTTAGATTAATCTAACAAATATAATCTTTTCATTGTTTTGAATCAAGATAAATTAAGAAACCAACAAATTTCAATGTAATTTATCAGTTGTTATAAATTATGAAAAGGATAAACTTATTTTTGTTCTATTAGTTTTTATTCAGATGGAACTTTTAGACGAAAATATTCAAAGCGATGTGTATCGCTCAATGCTCGAAATGATTGCCAAATTGGGATTATCGAGTTATTCTACCACAATAATGACAACAATTGTTCTATCAATTTTGTTAGTTATTATATTGTATGCGATCGATTTTTTATTACGAAAAGTGTTACTACTCGTTTTAACCAACTTTATCGCAAAAAGTAAAACCAAGATTGATGATTTATTGATCAAGAATAGAGTTTTGCAATTTGCAACACACATTGTTCCTGTAATTGTCGCCAAAGAAGCAATTCCACTTATCTTCAAAGGATTTCCGAATTGGATCAAAATTGCGATGCAAATAACAGATGTTGCATTGGTAATTGCTGTTGGACTGTTGTTTAATGCAATTTTTAAAGCGTTTCGAGATTTTCTTCGAGGTAATAAATCTTTTTCGGATAAACCAATTGATAGTTATCTGCAAGTGATGAATATTTTAGTTTTCTTTGTTTGCGGAATTCTAATTTTTTCGATTGCGACAGGAAAATCGCCTATTACATTTTTGGTTTCTTTGGGAGCGGCTTCGGCGGTTTTGATGTTGGTTTTTAAAGATTCAATATTAGGTTTTGTGGCGAGTATTCAGGTTTCGATGAATGATATGGTGCGCGTTGGAGATTGGATTGAAATGACAAAATATGGCGCAGACGGAAATGTTACCGAGATTAATTTAGGAACGGTAAAAGTTCAGAATTTTGATAAAACAATTACAACAATTCCGACGTATGCCTTGGTTTCAGATTCGTTTCGTAATTATCGCGGTATGCAAAATGCTGGTGGACGCCGCATTAAACGTTCGATAAATATTAAAATGAATTCGATTCGATTTTTGACAGAAGAAGAAATTGAAGAATTGAAAAAAATCCGCATGTTACACGATTTTATTGTGGATAGAACGAACGAAATCAATCAATATAATGTATCGAATAAAGTTGATCCAACGATTTTGGCGAATGGAAGACGAATGACGAATATTGGTCTTTTTCGACAATATATCAAGACATATACCTATAATAGTCCAAAAATTAGAACAGATTTGATGTTCGAGGTTCGACAACTTCAACCAACCGAACACGGTTTACCAATTGAACTATTTATGTTTACGAATACAACGGTTTGGAACGAATATGAAGTGATTATGGCTGATATTTTCGATCATATTATTGCGGTTGTTCCATATTTCCATTTAGAGATTTTCGAGTCACCTTCTTCGGATGATATGCGTGTAATTGCTGAAGCATTGAAAAGAAATAATTAACAAAGAAGCTGAACATTATTGTTCAGCTTCTTTGTTTTCGCTCGGTTTTTCCATCAAATTAACCATCAAATTTTTTAGTTTTTGATACATAAAAGAAGTTAATAAGATTAAAATTCCTAAAACAATAAAAGATATTATTCTGAAAATATTGCTCATTTCCCAAACATCAACGAAATATAATTTTAGAATAATCAATCCAAATAATATAATTCCAACAATAGGAAAACCTTTCAGTTGTTTTCTTAATCCGAAATAAATCAATACAAATCCTAAAACTGCCCAAATAATTGGCAATAATATCATTCGGAAAATATCGGCTTGATGCGAAAAATTAGATGAAGTTTCATCAAGTGTTATCAACATAAAACCATTGTATTTCTCGAAACTAATCACATAAACCAAGACAAGCATGCTGATGATTTGTTTTGCTTTGGAGCTTTGGAAATCGCTACTTTTTACAACTAAATAAATAATGTAAGCGGTCGGAATGAGATAACTCAAATAAAGAAAATAACTACCGATGTTGTAATTTGTTTTGCTTGGTAACAACGGAATTTCGGCAAACATTGGTAAAAATAGAATGCAAAAAGCCGCAGAAATTTGTAAAACAAGTTGCAAAGCATTTCCTAAATTTAGTTTTTCGCGCTGCGCTAAAACAAATGCAATAAAGAATAATGTATAAATCAATACATAACTTACAATCATCATAAAGTTGAAATAAGGTTCGATTTGGTAAATTAATTCGAACAAAATTCCTGTGTACATCAATAAAAGTGATGTTGAGATGAAAATAAATTTGGAATGATTGAGCTTGAAACCTAAAAATTGTTCTTCGGTTTCGAAATCTTTCATCAAATATATATTCGCAATAGAACAAATTAATGCAATAAAACTTGTGATGAAAACGTGATTGAAAATTACGACTAAATGTTTTTCAATATTGATATAATCAAACCAATTGACGCATAAAGCAATCAATAAAAATGGAAACATCGCAATGAAAAAGACTTTGAAAATGTTTTCTTTACTTTTTTTCCAAAGAAACAGTAACAAGGTTGATTCAATCGAGAAACAAATCGAGACGACATTTGCTTTAAATTGTAAGGCAATTGCAGTTGTGATAAGCGCAATACTCAAACCGATTAAGGTATTTTGTAATAAATTATTTTTAGATGTTTTGTAGATGTAAAATGCACCGAAAGCGTTTATCAATCCAAATATGAAAGCCATTAAACCATTATTATTTCCAACAATAAAATAATAAACCGAAGAAATTAAAATGGTTGATAAAATGGTATTGAAAATTAGTAAAAGGCAATTCCAAACCGAAAATTCTCCTTTTTTGATGTAGTTAATTAAACTTGTAATAGTGAAAATAACGTAAAGCAAGCCAAAGAAAAGATATTGCGTTGAGGTTTTAGAATTGTCGATCCAAGCGATACTATATATAAAGGTAAAGCCAAATGCGATAAACGAAATAACTTGCCAATCTTTTCGCCAAGCCATGTACAGCATACTCAAGTTTAGAATCGTTAAATAACCAAACAGAAATACAAAATTGCTTTCGCCTGTACTAATCATCAATGGAGCGGTAAAACCACCAATAATCGAAAAAATGGCTAAAACTTGTCGATTATATAACATTGCCATCACGATAGAGAAAATCGTTACAATTGTTAATAATCCAAAAGTGGTATTCTGAGAAAGTAAATGATATTCTCGGAAGGCGATGGTTAAGGTGAAATATAAAACGGTTAATCCGCCACCGATTAAGATGGAAGAAAAGATTTCAAAATTTTTCCGAATAAAATGAGCAATTCCAATAATTCCTAAACCAACTCCAATTCCAATCATTACTCGGAAAGTTTCGTTGATCCAATTTTGATCAATTGCATATTTTACGAAATAAGCAATTCCCAGAACTAAGGTTACAATTCCGAAAATCGTCAAGAAATTGTCTTTGATAAATGCAATTGCATTGTTGAGATTTTTATCAAAACTGCTTTCAGTTGTTTGTCTTGGTGGAATTTCGTCAAAAATACGTTTTGGCGTTTCGATTTTATGATAGGAAACAACTTCTGGTTGAGGTTCAATTTTTTTCTCTTCAACTATTTTAGGTTGCTCAATAATTGGTTTTGATTCAGTTTTAATTTCTTTTGCATCCAATTGCTCTTGTAAATGCTTTAGCTTAGTTTCTTGATAATCAATTTGTTTTTTTAGTTTCGAAACTTTATTAAACAAAATAACAATCAATACGAATATAATAATGGCAATTAAAAATTCCATAAAGTGTTTTTTAGGTAAATTGAAGTTAAGCTTTTTTTCAGAAAGCCTAAAATTTTGTTTTGCATATACCAAAATCATTCTGTTTTCGTTATTCTACAAAATCTTTATTTTTGCTAAATGTTTAAAAAGCTAAGTACATTATTGTTTATCGCGCTATCGACTTCGATTTTTGCGCAAGATGGAACGCGTGTTTACGAGTTTTTGAACATTACAACTTCTCCACGTCAAGCGGCTTTGGGAGGAAATGCAGCAACTTCTTGGGATGCTGACCCCAATTCTGCTTTATGGAATCCGGCCTTGATGAACCGAGAAATGCATGGTCAATTTGGAATCAATTACGTCAATTATATTGCGGATGTAGATTTCGGAACATTTTCGACGGTTTATGAAATCGATCAAGAAAATTTTGTTTCTGTTCATGGTCAATATGTTGATTACGGAAAATTAATTGGAACTGACGAAAATGGAAATGTGACAGGGAATTTCAAAGCAAATGATGCCGCAATTACAGTTGGTTATGCACGTGTTTTGGGCGATTATTGGACAGTTGGAGCAAATTTAAAATACATCAATTCTACTATCGAATCATATAAATCTTCGGCAATTGCTGGAGATGTTGGTCTTTCGTACCACGATTTCGATAAAAATATCAATGTTTCGCTGGTTGTGCGTAATATCGGTCAACAAATTCAAACGTATAATGGCAAAAAAGAAGATATGCCAACGCAAGTTAATTTGGGAATTTCGCATCGATTGGAGCATGTTCCGTTAGAATTTACGTTTTCTTTGCACGATTTACAGAAGTTTGATATTTCTCAACCTTATAATAAAAACGGACAGGAAGTTTCTGCTGGAAGAAAAATGATTGATCATATTTCGGTTGGAGCAGAGCTATTTCCAGAATCTGACGTTAATATGCGTTTAGGATATAATTTCAAACGTGGAAATGAATTAGCAGCCGAAGGAATTCGCTCTTTATCTGGTTTAACGTATGGTTTTGGAATCCGTATAAATGCTTTTCGATTTGAGTTTAGTCATGCGAATTACCACAAATCTGGAGGTTCTAATCACTTTGGTTTAATTCTCAATTTAGACCGAATTATTCAAGGTCGAGATTATTGGAGAAGTAATCCTTGGTTATAAAAACTTTTCAAACAACTATAAAATCTTATCTTTGTCTTCAATTCTATATAGATGAAAGAAAATTTAATTATTGCAATCGATGGATATTCTTCTACAGGAAAAAGTTCGATGTCAAAAATTATTGCAAGAAATCTTGGTTATACACATATTGACAGTGGCGCAATGTATCGCGCTGTGACTTTGTATGCATTTCAACATCAGTATATTGTCGATAATAAAATTGATGAGCAAGCATTAATAACCAATTTATCTGATATCAAGATAGAATTTCAACAAGATCTTACAACTCAAAAGAATCTTACCTTCTTGAATGGTGAAAATGTAGAAGTTGATATTCGAACGATGGAAGTTTCTAAAATGGTTAGTCCAATTTCTGAAATTCCTACTGTTCGCGATTATTGTGTTGCACTTCAACAGCAAATGGGAAAAAAAGGTGGTATTGTAATGGATGGTCGCGATATTGGGACAACAGTTTTTCCTAATGCAGATATCAAAATTTTTGTCACAGCTTCACCAGAGGTTCGTGCGCAACGTCGCTTTTTAGAATATCAACAACAAGGGAAAAATATTCCTTTGGATGAAGTGTTGAAAAATGTGAACGAAAGAGATTATATCGATTCTCATCGCGCATATTCTCCACTTCGTAAAGCTGATGACGCAATAGAAGTCGATAATTCGAACATGAATTTAGAAGAAACGGTGAATAAAGTGATGGAGATTATTAATTCTAAAAAATAGAATCCTCTGTTGCGGTTGTAAATTCTTCCAGAAATTTCATTCCTCGGTAGGAGTTTCCTTTTAAGTTTAATTTAGGACTCCAAACTGAAACAATGTAATATTTGGGCATAATTGCAACAATTCCTCCGCCAACACCACTTTTTCCAGGTAATCCAACACGAAAAGCAAATTCACCAGATTCATCATAGAAACCGCAAGTTTGCATAATAGCGTTGATTCGTTTTGTTTGACTAATGTTTAAAACTTGATAATCATCAAATAAGTTTTTTCCTTTATTAGCCAAAAAAGAAAAAGTTTTACTCAACTCCATACACGACATTTCAATCGAGCAGATATAAACATACAAATCCAGAACATCTTCTGGAGAATTATGAATGTTGCCCAACGATTTTATAAAATTTGTCAAAGCTGTATTACGATAAGCGGTAGAAAACTCACTTTTTGCAATTTTATCAGAATATTGAATAGAATAATTACCAGAAACCTTTTTAATAAAATCCAAAAAATATGCTTTCGGATCATCACAAATATCAATTAAGATGTCGCAAACCACTAAAGCACCTGAATTAATAAATGGATTTCTAGGAATTCCTTTGTCAGTTTCTAATTGCAACAATGAATTAAAAGGAGTTCCCGAAGGTTCTACATCAACTCTTTCCCAAATTTTCTCGCCAATTTCTCTATAAACTAAAGCCAAAAGCAACACTTTTGAAATACTTTGAATCGAGAATTTTTCTTCACAATCACCAAATCCAAATTGAAGTTGATCCGTAAACAATAAAGAAACTCCAAATTTCTTGCCGTCTATTTTAGATAATTCTGGTATATAGTTAGCTGTTTCACCTAAATTCTCTTCTTCAATTACTTTTAGGTAAATCTTATTTATTATCTCAAAATATTCTTTTTCTTTCGAAATCATCGCGCATATTATATATATAGTACGAATGTAAATCTTTTTTACACGTTAAACAAAATTAGAAGTTTATTTATTTTTTTAATTAAATGTATCCCGTTTCACGGAATTCCTCCTGAGTAGTTCCTTCAAAAGTATCCATTTTACTTTTCTATTGTTCAAGAAAAGCAAAACGTCTAATCATTTTATGAGTTTAAAAGGTATTCTTGAGTAATTAACAAGTTTAATTTTCCTGTCCTTTCGAGCTTGTCGAGAAATCTATCTCGTTATAATTTTGTGCTATAAAAAGAGCTTTTCTCGTCAAAAATCTAATATCTCAGTTCTCATATCTAAACATTTCAAAAAATATTTCCCATCGTACCAGCAACTTAAGGGAAGAATGTAAAATAAATGTAAAGTATGTTTGGAAGTTCGGAAAAATGGGTTGTATATTTGCAACCGCAATACGAAAGACGAGTAGTATTGAAATTGACATAAGGACTTGTATAGCGACAAAATTTATTTAAAATAAATTTGCGAGTTTAGAAATAAGTTTTACCTTTGCAAACCGATTCCGAAAGGGTTTTGGGAGTGAAAGTAGGGATTGACTTATTGAAATAAAAACTTTAAAAATTTATCAAAATAAATTTTGTTAGTTGAAAAAATAAGTATTATCTTTGCAACCGCAAATACCGAG
>NZ_DJBB01000076.1:0-30617 GCF_002429865.1 Empedobacter sp. UBA5987 | reverse complement strand
GAATTATTAAACTTCTCCCCAAATTTTGTCCCTGATCCGACAAAAATATCCACTTTTTTGATTTAATTTACATTTATAGAAATTAACAAATAATTTATTTTCTATCTAGAAGAAAATAAATACCTTTGCATCTTAATTAGTATAAAAAATTGGAAGAAAATAAGTGCTCTTTTTGCGGAAAAAGCAGAAACGAAGTAAATATTTTAGTGTCTGGAATCGACGGTAATATTTGTGATAATTGCATAGAACAAGCTCATGGTATAGTTTTAGAAGAATCGAAATTTAACGAAAATAACGATTTGATAAAACCATTAACGCTAAAATCTCCGAAAGAAATTAAAGAGTTTTTAGATGATTATGTGATTGGTCAAGACCAGGCAAAAAAAATATTGTCGGTTGCCGTATACAATCATTACAAAAGAATATTATTAGACAAAGAAAATGATGTAGAGATTGACAAATCGAACGTTATTTTAGTTGGAGAAACAGGAAGTGGAAAAACATTATTAGCAAAAACAATTGCTAAGTTATTAAATGTTCCATTTGCAATCGTTGATGCAACTGTACTTACAGAAGCTGGATATGTAGGAGAAGATGTAGAAAGTATTTTGACGCGTCTTTTACAATCTGCTGATTATAATGTAGAGCTTGCCGAAAAAGGAATCGTATTTATTGATGAAATAGATAAAATTGCACGTAAAAGTGACAATCCATCTATTACACGTGATGTTTCTGGAGAAGGTGTACAACAAGCTTTGCTTAAAATTTTAGAAGGAACTATTGTTAACGTGCCACCAAAAGGGGGACGTAAGCATCCTGATCAAAAATTTATAGAAGTTAATACAAAAGATATTTTATTTGTGGCTGGCGGAGCTTTTTCTGGAATAGAAAAACACATCGCAGATCGTTTGAAGAAACACGTAATTGGTTTCAAGAACGAAGATCACAAAGAAATAGAAAATCTTTTGGATGAAGTAAATGCACAAGATTTGAAAAACTTTGGTATCATTCCAGAATTAATTGGACGTTTACCAATTATTACTTATCTTAAAGCATTAGATAAAGAAGCGATGAAAGCTATTTTGACAGAACCAAAAAACTCTCTGATGAAACAATATACAAAACTTTTTGCCTTAGATGGAAAAGAGCTTGTAGTGACGGACGAAACCCTAAATAAAATTGTAGACCGTGCCAATGAATTGGGTTTAGGAGCTCGAGGATTGCGAGCAGTTACGGAGGAAATTTTTACTGATTTGATGTATAATATTAAAGATTTACCTGAAAAGGTTATAATATAATCTATTGTATAGCAACTTTTTAATAAATATTTTTATATTTGTAATGAAATTATTTTATAATTTTAAAAAAAACCTACCAAAATAATATAATTTATGAAAAAGAATCTACTTGCTTTATTCGCATTAGGTGGGATATATAGTGCTTCAGCGTAAGATACATATATCAAAGACGCTGTAATAGTCAAAGTTAATCCAAACACTCTATTTTACAACTGAGGCAATGTTAGTGTTGATACAGATACTGCTGGAGGTACTACTGAAAAAATAATTAATGAAGGGAATATCCAAATTAAAGGTGGTTTTAGTAATGCTAATCCATTGGAAATAACTTTGTTAATATATACGCTGTAGGAACTACTGGAAGTCAATATGGTCAATTAATAATTGATGGAGCTTCTACTGTTTCAGGTCGAGTGTCTATTGAGCGCTCAAAAATAGACGTTTTTTCTAATGATTATTTTCCATTTGGTTTACCATATCAAGGAGATAATGTCGATAATATTTTCGAAAATATTATTGGAAATTCATATTCATTTAGAGGAGATTGTAAAGTTGATGTTAATTGTGGAACCACAAGATATTTACAGACATTATTAAGTTGGGATATTAAACAAAGTGAATATGACCATGTTCCTATAGGAACACTTGTTACTGCAGGAGCTAACTACACTGTCAATACAATGATTCGACCTTTTAAAACTTTTCTTGAGGGAATTTCTGGTACAAAATTTTCAACATATGGTAAACCTAATAACAAGGCTATCGTATTAAACAATGTTGAAAGTGGAATTAGAAATAAAACAAAAACCTAATTTTCTGAATTAACTTGGGGGTAATGGAAAAACTTAACTAACAATTATAATGAAACTTATGATTCTTAGTTAGGTAATAATACTAATGTAGATACAAATGCTAGATATGCTAAAAATTTACACCGTTTTTCAAATCCTTTCACATCAAATATTGACTTAAGTGATGTTTCTTATTGCTACTTCATGGATAAAATTTATTGTTAATGGTGTAACTAAAGGACCTACAGAAACATTTGAGCCTACTACAATTAAATTTAGGGTAAACAAGTTAGCTGATAATTATTCTGTAGATTGGAATGGGCAAACAGGAAGAAGTAATACTAACACTACTAGAATTAGTGCTTACCTTCAAAAAGCAACTTCTGGAACTACTCCATATTTTAGGACAGGTAATCCTGATGTATTAATTGTTAAACCATTTGAGTATTTTGAGATAGAATACAAGTGCAAATTTTAAATCTATGATTTAACAGGTAGATTAATTACTCGTAATGTAGATATATCTACAAACTCAGATTATAAATTAAATCTTGGCTCATCATCAGGAGTTTATGTAATAGTAATTACATACAAAGATGGAAAAGTTGTCTCTCTAAAAACAATTAATTAAACCTCTAACCTTATGAAAAAATATAGATTACTTTTAACTTTATTTATTTTTAGCATATTTACTTTAAAGACTTATGCACAAGGTTGTGATCCAAATGATCCAGATTGTGGGCCTCCTCCCCCTACAAACGTTCCTGGTAAACCATCAACTCGAATAGACGATTATGCTCCTCTATTAGTGATTTCAGCAATCTCAATCGCAGGATTTATTTCCTATAGACAAAGACAAGTTATTAAAAAATAAATTCATACTTTTAAACCTCAATCAAATAGATTGAGGTTTTTTTATATCAAACAAACTATGAAAAATAAATTTATACTGCCGCTTGTTGTTTTAGGAAGTTCTGTCTTTGGGCAGTTTAATGTTTCTGGGCAAATAGAAAATTATGCAAATAAACCTGTTTTGGTTAAAATTTTCGACAATGCCGAAATGAAATTAATCAACAATGCGATTACTGATAACAACGGAAATTTTTCTGTAAAAGTTCCAAAAGAATACAATGGTTTTGTACGTATTGATTTGCCAACAGGTGAAAATCTTTCGTTATTAACTGATAACAAAAATCTAAAATTCAAAACGGTTAGTGGGCAAGAAATATCTACTAAACTTGAAATTTTTGAGGGAAATACACAAAAGGAATACAATAAAGTTTTAGCACTTCAACCATTAAATGAAATTCAGAACCAGGTTTTTCCTTATTTAATGCAAATGTATAAACCGACTGACGAGTTTTATACAGCAATGGTAAAAGAAGATAAACGAATAAAAGAGTTGAAACGTAACGAAAATTTCTCACCATTAATTACCTATATTAATGAGTTGAATGATTTGAAACAAAAAGCTCAAACAAATAAAGATACTGAAACCCTAAATGAAATTGTAAATCATTTTGTAAAAGATGATGTACGATTGGAGCAATCTGGAATCTTTAATGATTTAGTTTTTGCTTATATTAATGGAAAATTAGCTGTTGCTAACAATCAAGATGTAGAAGGAAATTTAATTGCTGCTACAGACGAAATTTTGGTTAAAACAGATATCAAAACAACAAGAGGTCAAAATGTATTGACAACTATCTTAAACTTTGTTCCTGAAAAAGAATATGCAAATTTTCATAAAAAATACGTAGATAAAGTAAAAGGTTTGACTTCTAACGTAACAGATCAATTGAAAAAGAAAGTAGGACAAAGCGCTTCTATGCAAGCAGGAAGTAAAGTTCCAAATATCACTTTTCCTCAACCTATTAACGGAAAAAAATCGTTGTATGATATCAAAGCAGATCAAAAATTAATTGTTTTCTGGGCTTCTTGGTGTCCTGCTTGTCAACAAGAAATCCCACATATTAAAGAGTTTTACAAGAACTTTAAATCAAAAGGCGGAGAAATTGTTGCCATTTCTTTAGACTACGATCAAACAGCGTTTAATAATGCTACAAAGGATTTACCTTGGTACAATTATACTGATCTTTTGAGATGGGATTCGCCAATCGCTGCAGAGTTTGGAATAGAGTCTACTCCTACTCTAATCTTAGTTGATAAAGACAATAAATTAATTAAGAAAGTTCATCATATTTCTGAGTTAGAAGTATCGAAATAATAACGAAAAAGCTACATTGAAAATCAATGTAGCTTTTTTATTTTATTGAATTATTTTCTAAATAAATCCTTGACTGTTCTTGTAATGAATGATTAGGAAAATTCCGATCAGAATAGTGAATCCCCACAACGAACTTCCTCCATAACTAAAGAATGGTAGCGGAATACCAACTGTTGGGAAAAGCCCAATTACCATTGCAATATTGATAAAGAAATGGAAAAATAAAATAGAGGCGACTGCATATCCATAAAATCGTGCAAATCTATTTTTTTGATGTTCGGCTAAGAAAAATAATCGTCCAACAAAAATTGCGTAGACAATTACCAAAGCTGTACTTCCTATGAAACCCCACTCCTCTCCAACTGCTGTAAAAATGTAATCGGTTTGTTGTTCTGGTACAAATCTTCCTTTTTTAATAGTTCCTTGATTGTAACCTTTTCCATATAATTCGCCCGAACCAATCGCTGTTTTCGCATACAATAAATTATATCCCGAAGTATCACGATACTTTGCTTCTCCTTCGTACAAAACCATTACACGTTCTTTTTGGTGTTTTGGTAATTTTTCGAAAATAATAGGCGAAATAAAGCTAACCGTACTTGCAAATAATAACAACACAATAGACGCAATAATACTAAAATTCAGAACATTTGCAGCTAATCCAGATTGTGTTTTGAATGGTGAATCATTAATTTCTTTTTGTTCGGTTAATTTTAAAATTAAAACTGGAATAATTGATATAAAGAATCCTATTAAACCAAAGAAAGTTGTATTAAAAAATATCGGTTCTGAGAAAAATAAAGAACGCATTGGAAATAAATGTCCGAAAGATTCTCTTGTTGTTTCTGATAAATCTTCAACCAAATAACAAATTCCAATCAATAATAAAAAGAAAATTGATAAACCGATTAAAACACCATGCATTGCATCAACTACATTCTGATTATAATTGAAAGCTAAGATTAATAACGCAATTGTCAGAATTATAAATCCAAAAACTAATAAAACATAAAAAGGAATTTGTACAATCGAAATCAAGAAAATGATTAATAATATGATTGGCGCTAAAATTATCCACGGATTAAGTCCTTCTCTGTACAAAGCAATACTTAATGAACAGAAAATAATTACTGATCCTAAATCGGGTTGAAGAAGGATTAAAACTACTGGTATTGCGATAATCAACAATATTTTTCCTATAAAACCTAAGTCTTTTAGATTTGCATTTGAATGATTGATAAAATTAGCAATCAACAAAGCTGTACCAATCTTAGCAAATTCGGCTGGTTGCAAACTCAGAGGACCAAAACGATACCACGCTTTTGCACCATTAATTTCCTTTCCAACAATCAAAACTCCAACGAGTAAAACGAGGGAAATAATGTAAAAAACTGGACTATAAATTTCGAAGAAATTACGATTGTTTCCGCTCGTAATTATCAAAATCAATATCATCACCATTCCAAGTCCAAACCAAATTAGCTGTTTTACACCTAAATCTGGATTGACACTATACACATTCATAATCCCGAAAGTTACTATCAGAAACCCAAGGATCAGTACGGTCCAATCAATTCCTTTTAGTAATCTGCTTTGGCTCATGTTTTAGTTTTGTTGAATCTTTTTTTAATTTTAAACTATCTATTTTATTTCCGATCGAATCTTTTTTTACAGGTTCTACGTATAATCCTTTTCTTTTTAGATAATCTATCCATTGACGACGATATTCGCCTTGTAGATTACCATTTTTCATACGTTGCACTAACGCAGGACGTTTTATTGTATCTGTTACATACAATTCAGCAATCAAACTCGCCATTGGTCCAGCATAAGTTGTACCCCAAGAACCATTTTCTACAATTGCAGCAATCGCAATTTTTGGTTTATCTGCTGGAGCAAACAATACAAATAATGAGTGATCTTGTCCATGAGAGTTCTGAGAAGTTCCAGTTTTACCAAATTGTACAAAAGAACTTGTATCAAAACTACGAGCTGTACCCATTGTAAATACATTACGCATTCCGCGTTGAATGATGTCAAAATGTTTTGGATCAACCAATGTATTTTTTTTCACCATATAAGTAGAATCCGTCAATGGTTTTCCATCAATACTATGTACAATATGCGGTGTATAGAAAAATCCTTTGTTGGCAATAATTGCTGTATAATTTGCCATTTGCAGCGGAGTTGTATTGATATCTCCTTGTCCCATACCATTAAAAATAATACGATAAGGATTCCAAACACCTTCTCCAAAACGATTATCGTAAAACTCAGCTGTCGGAATAAGACCTTTGCTACCAACAGGTAAATCTGTTCCCATAAATTTTCCTAATCCGAAACTATTCAAAATGGAAGCCCATTCGTTAATTCCGACACTATAATCATTTGGGTCTTTACGAACAATATCACGATAAGCTTCAGAAAAATAATTATTACATGATTTTCCAATTGCATGTTCTAAACCTTGCGGCGTATAATACATTCCACAGTGACAACCAATATGCATACGTCCATAACGGAAACCATGTTTACAAACATATGTTGTTTTTTCTGTCATCGTTCCCATTTGTAAACCAGCCAAAGCCGTTACCATTTTGAATGTAGAACCAGGAGGATAAGTTCCTTGTAAAGCTCTATCATAAGTTGGACGAGCAATAGAATCGTTGATTAATGCACTTCTCAACTTTGTATTCAAATAATCGTTTGGATTAATTGTAGGTGCGGATGCTAAAGCCAAAATTTCTCCATTAGTAGGATCAAGAGCGACAATTGCTCCACGCTTATTTTGAAGCATTTGTTCCGCCAATTCTTGCAAACGATAATCGATAGTCAAATGAACTGTTTTCCCACTTTTTACAGGTCGATCATAGTCACCGTTTTTATATGGACCAACAACATTCATTGTTCGGTCTACAATCCAGTTTTTTACACCTTTTACTCCACGCAAATCTTTTTCATACGATTTCTCAACTCCAGCAATTCCTACTAAATCTCCAGGTTGATAATAGGTAGAATCTGTTTTGATATAAGATTGATTGGCCTCATTTATATAGCCCAATATATTTCCGGCAGAATTTACCATGTATTTACGTTCAGGACGTTTGATGATACTAAATGCTGGATACAAATACAATTGCTCTTGCATACGAGCAAAATTTTCGCGCGAAATATTCTTTAAAAAAGGATATGGAGATAATTTTTTGTAATCTTTTGCAGTTACAATTTTATCTAAAATAGAATCAAATTGTTGTGTAGAAATTCCAATCATTTTAGAGAATTTAGGCTTATCAAAACCATTCATATATTCTCCATAACTGTCAATTAATTTTCCTGGAATAACATCTAATTCGTACGAATAGGTATTACTCACCAACAATTTCCCGTTTCGATCAAGAATATCACCACGATTGGGATAAATGATTTCTTGTTTGATCGACGTATTAAATGCATTTAACGTATAACGATCTGTAAATAATTGCAAATACGCCAAACGTCCTATAAATAGAAACACTATAAACAGGATGAGTGCATAAACAACCATCAACTTTTTCATACTCCAACTTTATTTTTAAATAAAATTTTATAAATAAAGACAAACACAAAAGTTATTCCCGAACTGATTAATGCTTTTAGCATCAAAGGTCCAATTCCTGATGGTTTAAAATTCTCAAGAAGTAATAAAATAATATGATGTGCAAGAATTAGAATAATCAAATAAAACAACCATTGCGCAAAACTGAACGAATTGAAAGAGAAAAATTCCATTTCGTAATCTTGTTTTCCTGCCAAAAGTTTGATGATTGGATTTCTAAGAAATGCGATAAGTGTTAATGCAAAAGCATGAATTCCTCCTGTGTATTCGAAAATATCTATCATTAATCCTAACATAAATGATAAGATTAGTAAGGCATATTTATTTTGATAAGGCGCATAAAATAATACAAATACAATATAGATATATGGTTGATAACTTCCTAAAAAGTTGATGTGATTAAACACAAAAACTTGTAACAAAGCTAAAACGATAATCTTGATAATATTGATTAAAAAATCTTTATTGAACATTCTGTGGACTTGTTATTGTATCTGATTTTTCTACTTGTTGAATTTCAACTTTATTAAGGTTTGTGACCACATAAGCTTGTGCTAAATTGGCGAAATCTTGTTTCAATCTTACTTGAACTTTCATTTCTCCCGTTTCATCAATTCCTTTGCTTACAACTTTACCTATAATAATTCCTTCTGGGAAAACTGGCGATTTACCATCTGTTTCGATAATATCTCCTTTTTTCACTTCGATGTATTTCGGAATTTCATATAATTGGACAAAACGAGGATCTTTTCCATCCCATTTCACTGTCCCAAAATATTGATTTCCTTTGATACGTGCATTGATATTGATATCCTTGTTTAACAACGAAATTGCACGAGAATAATTTTTCCCAGCAAAAGTTACAATACCAATTACACCATTATTTGTAATGATTCCGTCACCTTTTTCTATTCCATCATTTGTTCCTTTATCAATCGTCAAAAGGTTTTGCGTTTTGATAATCGAGTTATTTACAATCTCTGTAGGTACAAAAGAATACGTTTGATGATAACCTAAGGTATCCGATTTGTAAAACTGTTTAGTTTTCGCATCTTTAATACCTAAATGCACCAATTGCTCACGCAAAAAGGCATTTTCGTCCATCAAATCTTTATTGGCACTCGGTAAATGAATAAAGTTTGTCACCTTCGCAATTTTATCATCCACATAACCTGTAAACGACGTGCTTGCAGAAGCAAGAATAGTTTCGTGATAAATATTTTTCTTAAAGACAAGAAACAACGCAATTAACTCTAAAAAGACAAAAATTAATAGCATTCCATTTCTTCTAATCGCATTCAGAATATATTGCATTGCTCTTTACTCTTCTATTTCATTAAGAAAGTGAATTTATCAATATTTTTAAGTGCAATACCTGTTCCACGAACAACAGCACGTAAAGGATCATCAGCCAAGAAAACTGGTAAACCTGTTTTTTTAGAAATACGTTGATCTAAACCTCTCAACATAGCTCCACCACCAGCCATATAGATACCAGTGTTGTAAATATCTGCAGCTAATTCTGGAGGAGTTTGAGATAACGTTTCCATTACACCATCTTCGATGCGTAAAATTGATTTGTCCAATGCGCGTGCAATTTCGCGGTAATTTACAGTAATTTCTTTTGGTTTTCCTGTAATCAAATCACGTCCTTGTACTGGCATATCCTCTGGTGCATGCTCTAGTTCTTCTACAGCAGCTCCAACTTCAATTTTAACACGTTCAGCAGTTCTTTCTCCGATATATAAATTATGATGGGTTCTTAAGTAATATGCAATATCATTTGTAAAAACATCACCTGCAATTTTCACAGATTTGTCACAAACAATACCACCTAATGCAACAACGGCAATTTCTGTAGTACCACCACCTATATCAATAATCATGTTACCTTTAGGTTGAGTGATATCAATTCCAACACCTATCGCAGCAGCCATTGGTTCGTAAATAAGACGAACATCTTTAGCGTTAACGCGTGCACAAGAATCTTTTACGGCACGTTTTTCAACTTCTGTAATTCCAGAAGGAATACAAATCACCATTCGCAATGAAGGTGAAAATAACTTCCCTTGAATTCCAGGAATTTTCTTGATGAACTCTGTCAACATGAATTCTGAAGCTTCAAAATCTGCAATTACTCCGTCTTTTAAAGGACGAATTGTTTTTATATCATCATGCGTTTTACCTTGCATGTGTTTTGCTTGTTCTCCAACAGCAATAACTTTATTTGTTCTTCTATGTATAGCGACGATAGATGGACTATCTACTACAACTTTATTATTGTGGATAATTAAAGTGTTAGCAGTCCCCAAGTCAATCGCAATTTCTTGCGTGAAAAAATCAAATAATCCCATCGTTGATTATGTCTCAGTATTATTAAAAATGAATGTACAAAAGTATAATAAATTTAGATGATTATAAAAGAGAATTTAATTTTATTATCAACTAAATATTTTTACTAAAATAGTAAGATTTTAACAATAAAAAAGGGTTAAAAATATTTTAACCCTTTTTTATGATTTTTATTGAATTTGAATATCGTAAGGTAGCCTAACTTGAACACCTTTTTGCTCATTCATCATCTTTATTTCTTTGTAAATTCTGATTCCGTCCGAACCTAATTCTTTTGCAATTGCTGCCTCAGTATTTTTTCCTTGAAGATTATCCATAAATTCTTCGAAAGAATCTTTTCTTTTTGGATAATTTTCTGTCGAATATTTTTCAATTTTAGCCAATTTAGCAGCTTCTTTTATCGCTGTATCTAAACTCCCAAAATCATCTACCAAACCAATTTGTTTTGCACGAGTTCCAGACCAAACACGTCCTTCACCTATTTTATCAACTTGCTCGTATGTTAATTTTCTATTTGTTGCAACGTGATTTACGAATTTTCCATAAATCAATACAATCGATTTTTGCATTGTATTTTTTGCCGTTGCAGACATTGGCGTCATCACATCTTTCAACTGATCTGCGTTTGCATTTGTTTTTACTTCGTCAAAATCTAATCCAAAATTATTGAATAATTTTTGCGCATTTGGGATCATTCCGAAAACTCCAATAGAACCAGTAATTGTATTTGGTTGAGCATAAATTTTGTCCGAAGCTTGTGCGATATAATATCCACCAGACGCCGCGACATCTCCAAAAGATACTACGATTGGCATTTTCGTTTTCAATTGCATCAATTCATATAAAATTTCTTCTGATGCATTTGCACTCCCTCCTGGAGAATTTACACGTAAAACTAAAGCTTTGATTTTATCATTTTGACTGATTTTGCGAATCGCATCCACATAAGTTTTCGATTGGATTCCATCAAAACCATCTCCTTCTGTAATTGTTCCAGATGCGTATAAGACTGCAATTTTATCTTTTTCAGATTTTTCTGATAAAGTTTCGAAATAATCTTCCACTTTTATCGTATGTTTTTCAAGAACTTCAAAATCAGTTTTTGATTTTTCTTCTTTCAGACCAAGTTTTGTGAATAACATTTTTTGATACTCATTTTCTTGCGCCAATACATCATAAATCTTGTTTTCTTTTCCTATTTCTGGAATAAAAGCATACAAACTGTCTGTAACTGTTGTGAATTGTTCAGGAGAAATTTTACGCGATTTTGTAATCGAGTTTGAAACATTACCCCAAACATCATTCAATAATTCTGATAATTGCAAACGATTTTCATCAGACATATTTGTTCTCAAATACGGCTCAACCGCACTCTTAAATTGTCCGTGACGAATCACCTGAAAATCTACACCATATTTATCTCCTGCATTCTTGAAGAACATAATATTAGAACTTAAACCTTGCAATAAAGTTCCTCCCAAAGGATTTTGATAAATTTTATCAGAGACACTACTTATATAATATGACAACTGACTTCCTGAATTAGAATATGAATACACAAATTTTCCAGATTTTTTAAAATCTTCTAACGCATTACGAATATCAGTCGCTTGCGTAGCTCCACCAGAAAATTTATCCAATTTCAGACTAATTCCTTTTATTTTATCATCATTCTTCGCTTCTTCAATTGAATGAATAATATCTTGTAAAAAAACATTTGAACTTTCTGACATATCAAAAATAGAAACGGAACGATCCATATCACTTTCCATAATTGGATCTTCTAACGAAATTTCTAAAACAGAACCATCTTTCACACTTTTTGTTGGAGCAGATAATGCTGAAACAAATATCAAAACGATAAGAAGTATTACAAATACACTAATCGTTAATAGATTTCCTATGATTGTTGAGAATACTCTCCCGAAAAAGTTTTTCATTTTTAATTTATTATTACTTTTGCTCTATATGTCGCAAAATATAGTCATTTTGTTACTTGGTACAAACTTAGGTGACAAAAAAAATAATTTAGAAATAGCTAAAAACCTTATAAACAAAGAGGTAGGTAATATAAAAAAAGAATCTAATATTCTTGAAAATAAGGCTGAAGGATTTACAACGGATCATTTATTCTTAAATCAGAAAATAGAAATTAATACAAGTTATTCTCCATTTGAGGTTTTGAAAAAAATTAAAAATATTGAACAAAAAATGGGAAGAATCTATTTTAAACCCAAAGAAAATGAGAGTTACGTTGATCGTTTAATAGATATTGATATATTATTCTATAATAAAGTTTTAGTTAATTGCAATTATTTGAAAATTCCTCATCCTCAAAATTATTCTAGAGATTTTATCAAAAGTTTATATTTTTATTAAGATATTAACTATTAATTCATTAGTTTTGTAAAGTTATATTAAGATATACCCGTTGTGCATTTTGATTAATAAAGAATAAAGTTGTTCATTTGATTGAAAATCAGTAAATTGCTTTAACTACAAAACATTTACAATGAACAACTTACTTGCAAATTACGAAAGAATATTGGAAGTTCTACGAAAAATATCAACAGATACACTTTTAATTTATCAACGTAGAAGACCTAAACTTTTTGATTTAGAACTTATCAGTCTTGTCTTAACTGCTGAATTTATGGGTATTGATAGTGAAAATCATTTATTTCGAAATCTTCCTAATGCGTTAAGTTGTAAAATTGAGCGTAGTATTTACAATCGTAGAAAACGTAGATTATCAGAGCAAATTAATAGTATTCGCCTCAAATTATCGAAAGAATATAATGAATTTGAAAATTGTTTTAATCATTGATAGTATGCCGTTTCAGTTTTGTAAAATAGCAAGTATAAATAGCTCAAAATTTACAAGGAACACTAGTATAATGCACAAAACAGAGGTTTTTGTGCTTCTCAGTAAATGTCTTTTTATGGTTATAAACTTCATGCTGTTTGTTCTTTAAGTGGTGTTTTCCTGAGTTTTAACATTAGTCCAGCATCTGTTCATGTATTCATTTTTGAAACATATTGATTTATTTAATGAAGTTAATATCGATTAGAAACACTGAAAAGATCGAATCAAAAAGATTACAAACCTCAGTTTTATACATTCAAAAAGAATTGAAACTTTATTTTCTCTACTATACGAACAATTTATGATTAGACGCAATTATGCAAAGACTTTTGAGAGATTTAAAACCAAAATTCTAGCTAAAATTACTGCACTATCAGTGATTCAGTACATTATATAGAACTTACTTTTATCAAAATATTAATAATCTAAAAACTCAAATTATTTAAAGTGAAAAACGGTTAAAAAAACCTATGTTTATATTTTGCTTAGAGAAATAGTGTGTTAAAAAGTGTTAAATTCNNTTGTTCGGTGTTCGTGTATCGAAATGTAAACATTATGTTTCTAGATATGAGTATTGAGAGGGTTGGATATCTCCCTGAATTTTCCAGTATAAATAAAGCTACATATTTTAAAAATTGTAAATTATTATTAAACTCAAAGATCGTATTATAACTGTTATGCATTTGATTGAAAATAAGTAAATTAATTTAACTTGATAGTATACCATTGGAGGTGTGTAAAATAGCAAGAATTAAACGCTCGAAAATTTGCAAATAAAATCAGTTTAGTGCACCAAATAGAGGTTTTTGTGCTTCTCAGTAAATGTCTTCTTAAGGCTATAAACTTTATGCTGATTGTTCTTTAAGATGTGTTTTCTAGAGTATTGATATTAGTCCTGCATCTGTTTATGATATTTATTTTTTGAAAGATATAAAATCTCAACTATCAGATTGAGTACTACTTGGTGATAGAGATTATTAGTTGCAAACAATTCAAATTTATTTATTTAGTGAAGTTCATATACGATTAGAATCACCAAAAAGATCGAATCAAAAAGATTACAAACCTCAGTTTTATTCATTCAAAAAGTATCGAAAAAGAATTGAAACGTTATTTTCTCAACTATGTGATCAGTTTATGATTAGACGAAATTATGCAAAGACTTTCGAAGGGTTTAAAACCAGAATTTTAGCTAAAATTACTGCACTTACTGTGGTTCAGTACATTAATAAAACATACTTTAATCGAAATATTAATAATCTAAAAACTCAAATTATTTAAAATGCACAACGGGTATAGTCTAAATTTAATCATACAAAAAAGCTCAGTTAATATTAACTGAGCTTTTTTATTATTTTTTATATTTTCTTCATAAAGAATATTATTCAATAATAATGATTTGATTAGAATTAGAAGAAACTTTATACAAAAAGTATTTGAGCATATTTTTTATTTCTTCCGTTTCTTTAATCGGAATTAAGATATTGTGAATCTTTTCTAACGTTTTTATTTGATGATGATATTCGTAATAACCATATCCTTTAAATTCTCCATTCTCAACTAAATAAAATGATTTTTCAATTCCTTTTCGTCCTTTATCAATAATCAAAAAAGTTTCGGAAGGATATTCAGTTGTTTTAATAAAACTTTGAATTCGTTCATTATAAACTTCTTTAGATTCCTCTTTTACACAAGCTCCATTGCATTTATTTACTTTATATTGGAAACAAGATTCATCAGATTTAATTCCCGCATTTACTTGTTGACAAAGATTATAATCATGAACGATTTTCTCTAAAACCTCTTTTGCACGTTCTTTAGTTTTAAATTTCAAAACAGGTTGTGTCTTTCTAACTTTCCCTATTTCTAATCTCGAATAACCACGTTTAGACTCCAAATAATACAATCCAAAAGGATAAACTTTATTCTCAACTAACTTTACGTTATACATTGGTTGATTATTCAAGACCTCGTTATTTTCTTTAATTGCAGCAAGAAAACCACTTCCAGTTTCTTCGAATTTTATAGAACGTGTATAACGTTTCAGCTTATTAGCTTTTAAAGTTTTTGATGTAAAAATTTGATTAATAGATCGTGCAATATTATTGCTTCGACAAATATAAATAAGTTGTTTTCGGCTATTGTATAAATAATAAACCCCGATAGAATTAGGTAAACCTTCAAGCAGTTTCTGATACTTAGAATGTGCTTTTTTAGGTTGTTTTAAACCTGTTTTCTTCGTGATTATTTTTTCCGAATCTTTATCTAACAATAATTTAAACAAAGAAATTGTCGCTCTTGCATCTCCAGAAGCCCTGTGTCTATCTGTCACTACAATTCCAAGCGATTCGCATAATTTTCCCAAAGAATATGAAGGTAATCCTGGAATCAATTTTTCGCTATATTCGAACGTATCAATCCATTCTTTTTCGTAATTATAACCCAAACGATCGAATTCTTGTTTTAGCATTCTATAATCAAACATTACATTATGTCCAACTAAAATACAATCATCTGTAATCTCAACAATACGTTTTGCTATTTCATGAAATTTAGGCGCTGTCAGCACCATTTTATCCGAAATATGCGTTAATCTTTGTACATATTGGTCAATCTTTTTTTCGGGATTGACTAATGATATAAACTGATCGACAATTTCTTTTCCATCATATTTATACACCGCAATCTCTATGATTGACTCTTCCCCTACTTTTCCGCCAGTCGCTTCTATATCTAAAATCGCGTACACGTGCTTATTTTTTTCCTTTTAAAAAATTAGTTAACATTTTCATTCCAAAATCCATCAATTTTCGAGTTGCAGTACGACTTACATCACGCACAACAGGATTATCTGTCCAATCTTTTTCCTTAGGAACACTTCTTGTTGAAGTTGCTTTAGCAGCAGGTTTCTCTATATTTTTTTGTTGTTCTAATTTTTTCGATAAAATTTCATTTGCAGATTCACGATCAATATCAGTTGCATATTTTATCACTAAATCTGAATTTGAGGTAATCGTATCGATTTCATTTGAAGTCAAAATATCCATTCTCGAATTTGGCGCTCGCATATACGTATACGCCAAAGGAGTTGGAATACCTTTTTCGTCTAAAGCTGTCACAAAAGCCTCTCCAATTCCTAATTGCGTGATGACCTCATCCGCTTTATAATAGGTTGTTGTCGGATAATTTTCGATTGCTTTTGTTATTTCTTTTCGATCTTTCGCAGTAAAACCTCTTAACGCATGTTGAACTTTAAGACCTAATTGACTCAAAACTGCATCAGGAACATCACCAGGAACTTGCGTTACAAAATATAATCCCACACCTTTAGAGCGAATTAATTTTACCATTGTTTCAATTTGATTCAATAAAGCTTTCGTAGCTTCCTTAAAAATCAAATGTGCTTCATCAATAAAAATCACCAATTTCGGTTTATCAGAATCTCCAGATTCAGGGAATTGAGAATAAATTTTATTCAATAAACTCAACATAAAAGTTGAAAATAAATTAGGCTGATTTTGAATATCAATCAAACGAATAATATTTACAATTCCTTTTCCGTCTTTCGTTTTCAATAAATCTTGAACATCAAAACTTGGTTCTCCAAAAAACTTTGTTGCTCCTTGTTGTTCTAATGCAACAATTTTACGCAAAATAGCTCCCAAAGAAGCTGGCGCAATTGTTCCATAATTTGAATTCAACTCCGATTTTCCTTCGTCAGAATCTGTCACATATTGCAAAACTCGTCGAATATCCTCCAAATCAATCAAAGGTAAATTACGATCTTGACAATATTTGAATATGATTGAAATAATACTTTCTTGTGTTTCATTCAGTTCTAAAATTTTACTGAATAAAATTGGTCCAAAATCACTTACTGTCGCACGAAGTCTTGCTCCTGGTTCATCAGAAATAGACAAAAATTCGACAGGAGAAGCTTGCGGATCAAAAGGCAAATTAAGGGCTTCCATTCTTTCTTGCGCATTTTTATCTTCCGAATTTGCTGCAGCCCCAATTCCTGATAAGTCTCCTTTGATATCCATCAACAAAGTTGGAACACCTTTCAGAGAAAGTTGCTCGGCGATAATCTGCAAAGATTTTGTTTTCCCTGTTCCAGTTGCTCCACCAATCAATCCGTGACGATTCATTGTTTTTAATGCTACTGAAATTTCAACTTCTTCTACAATTTCGCCATCTAATTTGGCTTTGCCTAAAATTATTTTATCGTTTTTAAAAGAATAACGACTTTGTATCTCTTGAATAAAGCTTTCTTTCTGGTTCATTTTGATTGATTATTGAATAAATATAGAAAAAATTTATTCTGAAATTTTATATTTTACAGCTACTGGATAATGATCCGAGAATTTTTTTCGAATAACATGTGCCTCAATAGGTTTAAATAATTTAGAATGAAATAAATAATCAATTCTAATTGGAAATTTAAATCCATGAAAAGTTGTCGCATTTCCTTTTCCAACTTCTATATAAGAATCGTGAAGATATTTTTTTAACTTCTCATATTCGTACGAAACTGGAGTCGAATTAAGATCCGTTCCCAAAATAACTGGATAACGTGAAGATGTGATATATGGAATAATCGCTTCTAACTGTTTTTGATGTTTTTGCATTCCTTGCACCAATTTTAACTCAACTTTTCGACTCGAAATTTCGGCAGTTCTCGAATCATCGGATTGAATAATTTCTTTTACCATCGCTTTATCAATGTACATTGGTTCAAGATAAACATTAATTACACGAATCGTATCATTCCCTAAATCGATATCTGCATATGCGGCAAGACCATTCAATTCATCATTATCATCAGGCGTTATTTTTTTGGTTTGAATAATAGGATATTTACTATAAATTGTCAATAAACCATAAAATTCTGAATAGTAATTTTTGAATTCTTTATTTTTTAGACTTTTCTGTTGACCTTCATACGCTTCTTGAAGCAGCATAATATCTGCCTTATTCTTAATCAAAAGTTCTTTTGTTCCTTCTTCTTTAAAACCATGTACATTATATGTCAATACAGATAAATCAGCTTTTTTATCTTCAACTTTATTGAATTGTACAATTGGATATGAAAGATAAATTGGGTAAAATAATCCGGCTGAAAGAACTAAAATTAACAAAAAGTGTCGCCAGCTAAACAGTAACCAATACAGTAAAAACATTGCTCCAAATGCAAATAATATTGGAAAACCGATCGAAATAAAGTTAAAATATGGAATTTCTGTAGGCGTAAAAATTTTATTTAAATAGACACAATAAGCCACTAACAAAAAAACGATATTAATTGTTAGTACTAAACGATTGAAATAATTTAGTTTAAACTTACTGATTATACTCATTTTACCTACCTTCTCTAAACAGAAAGTCTTTTTCTTCTTTGGACAAACTCTCGTAACCTGAACGAGAAATCTTATCTAAAATTACATCAATTTTCTTTTGTTTTTCAACTTTTTGATGATTAAAATCGTAATCATCTTTCGGAACATTTGATCGCGAAAAAGTTGAAGAAGTATTTTTATATGTTTTGAAAGTTGATTTCTCTTTTTTCTTAAATAACTGCTCTATTTTGAAAATAAAGTTACCTAAAAAATCATTTCCTCTCTCAAATTGTTTCATATAAAGATAACCAAAAATAGCACCTCCCAAATGCGAAATACTTCCGCCTGCATTTTGATTAGCAATAATATTATACACATCGAATGCGATAAATACATAACCAATATACAACAATGGAAATGAAGTTGGAATCAACAACAAACGAACGGGCATTTTCGGATTATAAGAAATCATTGCAAAAAACACCGCATAAACCGCTGCCGAAGCACCAACTAATAAATGTGAATAATTGAATAAATTCTGAAACAATAAAAAGAAAATTCCACCAGCGATTCCTCCAAAAATATAGAATGTAACTAAATTTCGGTTCTGAAATTGTTGCAAAAACATTTGCCCAACGAAATACAACAAAACCATATTCATTATCAAATGAAAAAGATTGCCATGTAACCAAGAATATGTTAGGATTTGCCAAGGTCTTACAATCAAATCATCGAAAGATGACAAAGCAAACAAACCAGTTGTTGTAATCGTAGAATTTACTACCGTTCGAAGAACAAAATCAACAATTAACAATGTAAAAAACACCACAACGTTAACGTAAATTAATTTTGTTGCGCTATTTCCTGATGAATATTTTAATTTTAAATCGTCTAAGATATTATTTGCCATTTCTTAATTCCATCTATATAAATTCTTTTTCCAATGTCTTGTTAACAAGAAACCAATCAATCCACCTCCTAAATGCGCAAAATGTGCCACATTTCCGATGTTTTGATATCCCATATAAAACTCAATTAATACCATAATTGGAATAAAATATTTTGCTTTAATCGGAACAGGGAAAAAGATTAACATTAATTTTTCATCTGGATATAATACTGCGAATGCTAACAATAAACCATATATAGCTCCAGAAGCACCAACCATTGGTGTTACATAATTTGTCAAAAGTTCTGATGCAGCTTGGTTAGTTTGAATAATTGAATTCGTATGATATCCACCTTGCATATTTAATTTTGCAGCTTTATAAATTTGACTAAAACCTATTCCTTGCGTTTGAACAGCATCTTTTAACTGCTCTATTTGAAAGTAATTAACTGCATTAAACAATATAAAACCTCCTAAACCAGCTAACAAATAAAGCGTCAAGAATTTTTTTGGTCCAAAAGTTTGTTCAACCACAGAACCAAACATCCACAATGCAAACATGTTAAACAAAATATGTGAAAAATCGGCATGCATAAACATATGCGTCAAAATTTGCCAAAATTTGAAGTTGGGAGATTCTGGATAAAAAGCACCTAAAATCACTCTCAAATCGATTCCTTTTGTGCTAAAAACAAAAGTCGCTAGAAAGAACAAACCGTTTATAATAAGTAAATTCTTTGTAATCGGTGGTATAGATTGTCTCATTCGTTTATTGTAATGTTTTTTTTATATCTGCCGTATTCATTTGAACAAAAATTGAACGTCCATACGGCGTATAATTTGGATTTGGTAACCTTAGCAATTCTTCTACCAAAGTTTGCATTTGCTCAGATTTTAACGAAATTCCTTTCTTAACAGCTGCATTTTTTGCTAAAATTTTTGCAAAAGTATTTTCTAATTCAATTGATTCTTGATATTCTAATTCTTCTATAAAATCCATAAAGATAGAGACAACATCTTCTTGTTGTACATCTACAGGAATTGCATTTATCTGAATTATTTCTTCATCTAACGAAATATCAAAACCAAAACTTAGCAATTGATGCTCTACGTTAATTAATTTTTGACGATCATTCGGAGAAAGTTCTAATTCTATTGGGAAAAGCATTTGTTGCACCAAAGCACTTCCATTATTTGAATGTATAAATTTTTCGAATAATATTTTTTGATGAGCTCTATGCTGATCAATAATTAACAATTCGCCACGATACTCAACTACCAAATATTGATTCATCCATTGAATAACTTCAAAACTATCTTGAACTTCAGATTCAAATAATTGATGTGCATGATTATTTTCAATTTCTAACTCAACAGCATCTTTATAAAAATCCATATTCGCACGAATATCAGACGGTTTCGGCGCTCTTGTTTGTTGATGCTCAAAAGGATTGAAACTTGAATCTACCGTAATTTCCGGCATTTTAATTTCTGTATCTTCTGTCGCTGACGGAATAAAAGCCCAGTTTGGATCTTGTTCAAAATCTAATGAAGGAATTACATTAAATTGTCCCAAAGCGTGTTTTACAGCTGCTCTAAGAATCGTGAAAATCAATGCTTCATCCTCAAATTTGATTTCTGTTTTGGTTGGATGAATATTAATATCAATTTTTGACGGATCAATTTCTAGATACAAAAAGTAAGAAGGACTATATCCCGTTGGCAACAAACTCTCGAAAGCGTCTACGATTGCATTATGCAAATATCCACTACGAATAAAGCGATTATTTACAAAGAAGAATTGCTCTCCACGCGATTTTTTTGCTGCATCTGGTTTTCCTACAAAACCTTTTACTTTTACAATTTCTGTATCTTCTTCAACCGAAATAATTTGAGAACTTAATTTCTTTCCAAAAATTTGAGCTATTCGTTGCTTCAAATTCCCAGCTTTCAGATGATAAACCTCTGCATCATTATGATGTAAAAAGAAACTAATGTTTTCGTGCGCCATCGAAACACGTTGAAACTCATCTTGAATATGACGAAATTCAACTTGATTTGATTTTAAGAAATTGCGACGAGCAGGTACATTGTAGAAAAGATTTTTGACCGAAATAGACGTTCCGACTGGACAAACAACCGGATCTTGGTTGCGAACTTCTCCGCCTTCAATCACCAATAGCGAACCAACCTCATCATCTTCTCGACGCGTTTTCGTTTCTACTTGCGCAACAGCAGCAATCGATGCCAAAGCCTCTCCACGAAAACCTTTTGTATGAATATTATAAATATCCTCTGTCTTTCTGATTTTTGAAGTCGCATGACGTTCAAAAGCCATTCGGACATCTGTCACACTCATTCCCGAACCATTATCAATCACTTGAATCAAACTTCTTCCAGCATCTTTTACAATCACCTGAATAGAAGTCGCGCCTGAATCCACAGCATTTTCAATCAATTCTTTTATGACAGAAGCTGGTCGTTGTACAACTTCTCCTGCGGCAATTTGATTGGCTACATGATCTGGCAGTAATTGAATAATATCGTTCATCTTTTCGTATAAATTGATTTAATTTTGACTAATTTTTTAATCAAACTTTACAAATATACAAACAAATCTCTCTTTTGACCTTATTCTCTATAAGTGAAACTTATCAACAATTGTTGAAGTTTTAAGATTTAACTTTTGAATAATAAATTCATAATTTTCAACAATAAAAAAGTAGACAAATGTCTACCTAATTTTTTTATATTTTTATTGCATTAATTCTCTTTCAAAACAGCTTTCATTTCATCAAATTCTTTATCAATCTCTTGATCCGGTTTTTGAGTCAACAACGAAACCACATAAATTGCAATAACTGAAGAAATAAACCCTGGAATCATTTCATACCAATCTTTGTAATCATGATTGGTATAAACCCAAGTTAACACTACAATTCCACCTGTTAACATTCCAGCTAATGCACCTTGCCAAGAAGTTTTTTTCCAAAAAAGTGAAAAAACAATCACTGGTCCAAATGCTGATCCAAATCCTGCCCAAGCGTTTCCAACTAAATTTAGAATAGAATCTTTTGGAGTTAAGGATAATAAAACTGCGATAACTGCAACGATTAAAACTGATAAACGACTTGCTGTTAATAACTGTTTTGGTGTTGCTTTTTTGTTCAAAAATGCTTTGTAAATATCTTCTGTTAACGAACTTGATGTTACTAATAATTGTGAAGAAATGGTACTCATTACAGCTGCTAAAATTGCAGATAATAAAAATCCTCCAACTAATGGATGAAACAAGACACGCGAAAAATAAATAAAAATTGTTTCAGCTTCTGTTTTAGAGCCATCAAATTTCAACATTGTTGTTTGATCAAATTTCATCATATATGCGATTCCCACTAAACCCACTAAAAGTGCTCCACCAACTGTAAAAATCATCCAAGTAATCCCAATATTTCTTGCTTTCGCTAAATCTTTAGGACTTCCAATTGCCATAAAACGTACCAAAATATGCGGTTGTCCACAATATCCCAAGCCCCAAGCCATCAACGACAAAATACTAACCGTTGTAGTTCCTTTGAATAAATCTAAATACTTATCACCTTTATCATTAATCAATGAAAATGTTTCTCCTACTCCACCAATCTCTGTAATAGCCACAATCGGAACAATAACCAAAGCCAAAACCATAATCGTTCCTTGCACGAAATCTGTTAAACTAACTGCTAAAAACCCTCCTAAGAAAGTATACAATACAACTACAAAACTTGTCATCCAAAGTCCAGTCATATAATCTAATCCAAAAGCAGATTCAAATAATTTCCCTCCAGAAACCATTCCAGCAGAAGTGTATAATGTAAAAAATACTAAGATTAATATTGATGAAACTATTCTTAATAATCGAGATTTATCTTTGAAACGATTTTCGAAAAATACTGGTAATGTAATCGAATTTTGAGCGATTTCTGTATAGATTCGTAATCGCGGTGCGACAAAAATATAGTTCAAAAAACATCCTGTTGTCAATCCAATTGCAATCCAAGCACTCGACAAACCTGTAAAATACATTGCTCCTGGAACGCCCATTAACAACCAACCACTCATATCAGCAGCACCAGCAGAAAGCGCCGTTACAGCCGCTCCCATTTTCCTTCCTCCAATCAAAAAATCTTCGGAATTACTTGTTGATTTTCGGTAGGAATAAATCCCGATTCCAATCATCAGAGCCATATATGCGCCAATAGAAATGTATTCGTAAATGTTCATGTGTTTTAATTTTTATCGAAAATATAATTTTTCATCCACAAAAATTGTACGAACTTTAAATTTCTAAACAAGAATCATGAATTTTCAACAAAATAATCTAAAATCAGCGACAAGTCCGTATTTGAAACAACACCAAAACAATCCTGTTTGGTGGCAAAGTTGGAGTGACGAAGTTTTGAATCATGCAAAAAAAGTCAACAAACCTTTGCTTATTTCAATTGGATATTCTGCTTGTCACTGGTGTCATGTGATGGAACATCAGTCTTTTGAAGACGATGAAGTTGCAAAAGTGATGAATGAGAATTTTGTTTGTATTAAAATTGATCGTGAAGAACGTCCTGATTTAGACGCTTTGTATATGAATGTCTCACAATTAATTCATCAATCTGGCGGTTGGCCACTCAATGTTTTTGCTTTACCTGATGGTCGCCCTTTTTATGGCGGAACTTATTTCCCGAAAGTTCAATGGATTGAATTATTAGAAAATATCAACCATTTATATCATCACAATCAAGCTAAAACAATGGAATATGTCAACTCTATTGCGGATGGTTTGAATAAAATGGAAACAATCGAATTGAAATCTTCTTCCACTTTTTCAACACATAAAATTGATGAAACATTTGAATTTTGGCAACAACAATTTGATGATGAATGGGGCGGATTTAATCGTGCACCGAAATTTATGTTACCAAATGCTTGGGAAACAATTTTGCGACATGGAATTCAAACTAACAACGAACATTGTTTAATTCAAACCAAAATAACATTAGATAGAATGGCTTTTGGCGGAATTTACGATCAACTAAAAGGTGGTTTTTCTCGCTATTCGGTCGATCCGTATTGGAAAGTTCCACATTTCGAAAAAATGCTTTACGATAACGGACAATTGCTTTCGCTTTATTCGAATGCATATAAAGTTTATGAAGAAAATGAATATAAAACAGTTGTCGAAGAAACGATTAATTGGCTGAAAGATGAAATGCTTTCGTCTGAAAATGTTTTTTATTCTGCTATTGATGCTGATTCTGAAGGCGAAGAAGGAAAATATTATGTTTGGAAATCGGATGAATTGAAAACAATTTTTAAAGATGATTTCGACTTATTTCAAAAATATTATAATGTTGATGAATTTGGAGAATGGGAACATGGTAATAATATTTTGATGCGCTTGACAGATGACGAAGATTTCGCATCAAAACAGAATATTACAAAAACAGAACTTCAAGCTAAAGTTAATGAATGGAAAAAAACCCTTAATCCAATTCGTGAAAAGCGCATCAAACCTCATCGTGATGAAAAAGTTTTAACTTCTTGGAATGCTTTAAACATAAAAGGTTTGTGCGATGCATACATCACTTTTGAAAACGATGAATATCTTGATTTAGCAAAAAATGCAACCAATTTTATTTTAGAAAATCAATGGAATGGTGAAATCTTGTTCAGAAATTATAAGGATAATCAAACAACAATTCCAGGATTTTTGGATGATTATGCCCTAATGATTGAAGCGTTAATTAAGCTTTATGAAGTCACTTCGGAGATGCATTATTTAGAAACTGCCCAAACATTAACGGAAGAAACTTTTAATCAATTTTATAATCACAAGAATAAAATGTTTGCATACAAATCGCATTATGACACACCTTTGGTTAATGAAACATTTGAGATTTATAACAATGTTATTTCATCATCAAATTCGGTAATGGCAAATAATTTATTTAAATTAGGAAAAATTCTCAATCAAGAAAAATACATTGAACAAGCAAAACAAATGTTAACCAATATCGAAGAAAAAATTCACGATTATCCAACTGGTTTTGCAAATTGGATTCAATTATATCTAAATTTCGCTTATTCGTTCAAAGAAATTGTAATCGTTGGCGAAAATGCATTAAAATTCTCGAAACAAATTCAACAATGTTATGTCCCAAATGCAATTTTTGTTGCTTCAAAAACCGAGAATTTAGAAATCACTCAAAACCGATTCATCAAAAATAAAACTTCCATTCATATTTGCGAAAATTACACTTGTCAATTACCCGTTTATTCGGTTAAAGAAGCTTATAAAAATATTTAGAAATTTAAAAAACCATGGAAAAAACACGTTGCGCTTGGGTAAATAAAGACCAAGATTATATCGATTATCACGATAATGAATGGGGAAAACCTGTAAAAGATGATAAAATTTTATTCGAATTTTTGATTCTCGAATCTTTTCAAGCTGGATTAAGTTGGTTTACAATTCTTAAAAAAAGAGAAAATTTTAGAAAAGCTTTTGCTGATTTTAATGTAGAGAAAGTAGCCAAATTTGATGAAACTAAAATTGATGAATTGGTACAAAATGAAGGAATTATTCGTCATCGAGGAAAAATTTCGGCAGCAATTAATAATGCAAAATTATTTATAGAAATTCAGAAAGAATTTGGTTCTTTTTCCGATTTCATCTGGAAATATGTTGATGGAAAACCAATTATCAACAATTGGGATTCGATAAAAGAAGTTCCCGCAACAACCGAAATTTCAGATCAAATTGCAAAAGATTTAAAAAAACGTGGCTTCAAATTCTTTGGTTCAACCACTATTTATGCACATATGCAGGCGACTGGAATGGTAAATGACCATACAACAGATTGTTTTTGTAAATAACAGCTCAATAAAATCATCTGAAATGTGCATCTTTGCGCAAACTTAGAAAAATGAAAATCGAACTAAAACATTGGATCATCCTAGGCGTTTTAGCGCTAACTTGGGGAAGCTCGTTTATTCTCATCAAGCAAGGATTGGTCGCATACACGCCATATCAAGTTGGAGCATTACGACTAACAATTGCAGGAGGAGTTTTGGCAATTTGGGGAATTCCAAGTCTATTTAAGATTCCGAAAAACAAATTAAAATACGTTGCATTGGCTGGTTTCTGCGGAAATTTCATTCCAATGTTTTTATTTCCAATGGCGCAAACACACGTTTCTAGTTCAACGGCTGGAATTTTAGATTCTTTAGTTCCATTATTTATTTTACTATTTGGAGCCTTATTTTTCAATATCAAAGGAACTAAAAATCAAGTTTTGGGAGCTATAATCGGATTTATTGGAGCTGTTTTATTAATTGGTGGCGATGGTTTTTCTGGCGAAAATAGTCTTTTACATTGTTTATTAATTGTATTAGCAACCGCGCTTTATGGAATGAATAGTTTAATCTTAACACGCTATCTAAACGACGTTCCATCATTTCAATTATCCTCGGCTCTATTCACAATTTGGTTATTACCTTCAATTTTCATTTTAATTATTTCAGGATTTTTTGATGTATTCGAAGGAACAGAACAACAATTAAAAAGTTTAGGTTTTGTTGCTATTTTAGGACTTTTAGGAACTGCTTTAGCGATGATACTATTCTACCGATTGATACAATCTACAGGTTCGATGTTTGCCTCAATGGTTACTTATTTAATGCCCGTAGTTTCTGTTTTTTGGGGATTTTTGGTTGGAGAAAAAATAATGTGGATCCATTTATTTGGATTCGGAATGATTTTATCAGGCGTTTATTTAACACAGAAAAAAGAAAAAAAAGTTGAAGTAATTTAGATTAAACATTACTTCAACAATAACTAAAAATCTCGTAAACCATTTGGTTTACGAGATTTTTTATTTTATATATTTTTTCAAATCTTTTGCTAATTCTTTTGTAAAAGCATCCGCACCTTTGTAATTCATGTGCGTTGTGTTGTAAAAGTATTTTTGATTAAAACTAATCGAATCAGTCGAATAATCTAATAACAGAAGATGATGCTTTTGTAATGTTGTTTGATAACGATTAATCACTTCTTCCCTATTCAACATATAATCTTGACCTTTATAAAATTCGGGTGCAATTGTAAAAATTAACTGAATATTTTCTTGTTCACATTTTGCAATTAATTCTTCTAACAAAGCATAATCTGAAAAGTCAAAATCAGAGTTTTTCTTTTTCATTTTCCCCCAATCAACATTCCATTTTCGGTTATATGATTTGAAACCATCATCACGAAAAAGTCCGTCTTTATGCAGTTTTTCTTTCTTCGCCCTTGCAATTTGATCTTTCCAATACGTTTGATCTCTGTAACGATAAAGCGGCACAATAAAATCAACCAACTTTGTATCTTTATATTCTTTTAACGCCTCATACAATTTAAAATTCCACAACATAAATGGCGCATATTGATTTGGTTGAAAAACTTCATCAATGTGTGAAAACGAAAAAGTATCTAAATTCCAAACAACTATTTTCGGTTTTGGATTATGATTCAAATACAAATTGAAACGATACAATTGCATTTTAAATTTACTTCCGTTTAATCCAAAATTATGCGTTGTCAGTTTTAAATCTTGTTCTAAAATATTCGGATTAATTTGAATAAACGCTCTCGAAGAACCAAAAATAGCCAATTCAACATTCGTTTTTCCTTCTCTTATTTGATTCCATTCTTGCACTTCTCCGCTAAACAAAGCCATCTTTTTGAGTTGATTCGAATAATAAACATCAACCAAAACCAATGCAATGAAAGCTGAAAATAGCGTTATGAAAAAGTATTTTAGAAATTTCATTTTCTCAACATTTCGATATGCGGAATATCGTCTTCTAAATATTCTTCCGAAACTTGCTCGAAGCCAAACGAAGAATAAAATTCTTTCAAATAAGATTGAGCAGAAATTCGGATTGAAGACGTTTTAAATTGATTTTCAATTATTTGAACCGAATTTTTCATCAATTGTTTCCCTAATCCATAACGACGAAACTTTTGATTCGAAATTACACGACCAATTGAAGCTTCGTTTTCGTATGAAATTCCTTTCGGAACAATTCGAGAATACGCTGCAACCTCATCGCCAATCGTTGCCCAAAGATGTCCACAAACCAAATCCTTATCATCGCAATCTTGGTAAATACAATTTTGTTCAATCACAAAAACTTCGTTACGCAATTGCACTATTTTATATAGCTCTTTCGATGTTAAATCGTCAAAAGATTTATAATGCCAAATAACCTTTTCCATCTATTAATCTAATTTTGAATATTTTGCAATAATATTTTCGAACATTTTTTGAGGTAAAATATTTTTCAAGATTACCGAAAATTTCTGCATCGATTTTCCAATATAATAATGTGGTTTCAAATTCTTCTGAGCCAAAATATTTTCAATAATCGGAATCAAATCTTCTGTTGGCGTACCATCTTGCACTTCGTGATCGATATCAGCAACCATTGCATCATATCTTTTTTGATAAAATTTTGACACAAAAGTTTTCACACGACCTTCTGCAATATTGGTTTTGATATCTCCAAAATTCAACGTAGCAATTTCTACTCCTGTGTGACGATTTTCCAAACGAGCCGATTCAATCAAACGATCAATCATCGCCTTCGAAGCCGAATAATATCCTCTAAAAGGCAAACCATTGTTACTCGCAATCGACGAAACATTCAGGATATAACCGTTTTTTTGCGCGCGCATTGTAGGCAAAACTTCTTGCATTGTATAAATTGGACCATAGACGTTAACCTCCAATAATTTCTCGATATCAGCTTTCGAAGCATCTTCCACAGCGCCTAACATTCCAATTCCGGCATTGTTAATCAACACATCAATTTGGTTATTCGTTTCCGAAAAAATCTGTTGAAAACTACGTTTTACATTTTCTTTATCCGAAACATCTGTCGCAATATGTTTAAATTTTTCTAGACCTTTAGCTGTTCTTGATAAACCATAAACTTGATGTCCTTTATCGTGAAAATAATTTGCCAAAGTCAATCCTACACCCGAAGAAGAGCCTGTAATTACAATAACTTTTGATTGCATGATTCGATTAATTTAAACGCAAAACTACGTAATATCAGACAAATATTGGTAGATAAATAATTTTTTGAATGGTTACTAGAAGATTCTCTAAATTTGTGCGTTAATTATCAAAAGATTTCAATTGAATCCAAAAACTAAAAAATATATTATAACAGGAATTAAATTAACGATTAGTATTGCGTTAATCTATTATATCTTCTTTGTTAAACTACATATTTTTGATATTTTCAGTCATTACAAAAATGCGAATTGGGCGTATATTTTTATTGCTGTTATCCTTTATGTACTTTCGCAAGCATTGTCTGTTTTTCGTTTAGACTATTATTTTCGGGACATCAATCTTGATTTATCATATAAATCAAATGCACGTTTGTATTTTTTAGGAATGTTTTACAATACCTTTGTTCCAGGTGGAATTGGTGGAGATGCATACAAAGTTTATGTGTTGAATAAAAACTATAAAATCAGTCTAAAAGAAATTTCGCAAGCGGTTTTTCTTGACAAAATTATTGGACTTTGCGCAATGTTGTTAATCATCATTTTTCTAATATTTTTCTCAAATTTGACAGATTACCCTTGGATACAATATGGTTCTTTAATCTTTTCATTGGTTGGTTTTGTAGCTGTTCCATTTATTTTAGGAATCATTTTCCCTATTCATAAAAGAACTTTTTACAACTCGATGATTTATTCGATTGTATTACAATTGATACAAGTTGGTATGTTGTATTTTGTTTTGGAAGGATTGAATATTCATCCAGACAATTTCAGTATATATTTATTGATCTTTTTAGTATCAGGAATTTTATCGATTATCTCATTTAGTGGATTTGGAATAAGAGAAGCAGTGTTTATGTATGCTGCACATCGATTCAATTTTGATGAAACTTTAGCTACAAGTGCTGCATTTATTTTCTCTATCATCACCATTTCGATCTCATTTATTGGGATTATTTACCTATTTAAAGGCGTTAAAATTGAAGAAAAAAAGAAAAAGACGAATATTTCTTTTTAAAATCTAAAAAATTATTTCTTTGAAATGAAAAGAGTTAACTCCTAACATTAAATTTTATTTAATTTTTTTCATTTTAACTATTTGGATTATTCAAAAACAGCCCTATATTTGCAATCCAATTACGAAGGTCTCTTAGCTCAGTTGGT
>NZ_DJBB01000045.1:0-14434 GCF_002429865.1 Empedobacter sp. UBA5987 | reverse complement strand
TTGTGAATTGATTTCAAATCTTGGTATATTTATCAAAGTAATTACAACATGCTAGGAAAAATGAGCCCAACACAAGTAGTTGTGAGTTCCTTTCAATTTGGTATATTTATCAAAGTAATTACAACTTCGCTAACTCAAGCGCAACGTGACGCGTGGTTGTGAGTTCCTTTCAATTTGGTATATTTATCAAAGTAATTACAACGTTTGGGTATCGCTACTCAACCACAATCGGGTTGTGAGTTCCTTTCAATTTGGTATATTTATCAAAGTAATTACAACTAGAATTTGAAAAAGTATTAAAAAATTACAGTTGTGAGTTCCTTTCAATTTGGTATATTTATCAAAGTAATTACAACTAATTAAAATAGGTTATATTCAGTTGTATAGTTGTGAGTTCCTTTCAATTTGGTATATTTATCAAAGTAATTACAACTGTGTTTCTGTACAATATGTTGCCTTTACGGTTGTGAGTTCCTTTCAATTTGGTATATTTATCAAAGTAATTACAACAGTAATTAAAATAGGTTATATTCAGTTGTAGTTGTGAGTTCCTTTCAATTTGGTATATTTATCAAAGTAATTACAACTTAAAAATGAATTAGCAAACTATGCTGATGGTTGTGAGTTCCTTTCAATTTGGTATATTTATCAAAGTAATTACAACTATTATTTTTTCTTCAAAAAAAAGTGGTCAGTTGTGAGTTCCTTTCAATTTGGTATATTTATCAAAGTAATTACAACTATGGACTTTCACATGATTTAGCTCTTGCAGTTGTGAGTTCCTTTCAATTTGGTATATTTATCAAAGTAATTACAACCTTAATTATGTTGCACGATTAAAAACATAGTTGTGAGTTCCTTTCAATTTGGTATATTTATCAAAGTAATTACAACGATAAATGAAATAGGCGAAATAAAAAACTAGTTGTGAGTTCCTTTCAATTTGGTATATTTATCAAAGTAATTACAACAAAACAAAAGCAGGTAATATTATCCAGTACGTTGTGAGTTCCTTTCAATTTGGTATATTTATCAAAGTAATTACAACCCAGTCTGTTACTAGTACATTTCCAACTAAGTTGTGAGTTCCTTTCAATTTGGTATATTTATCAAAGTAATTACAACCAACCAATTAGAAAAATGAAAGAACATCTAGTTGTGAGTTCCTTTCAATTTGGTATATTTATCAAAGTAATTACAACTTTCCATTTTCATCTAATGGACCCCAAGCCGTTGTGAGTTCCTTTCAATTTGGTATATTTATCAAAGTAATTACAACAGTTAAAAATACTTATATAGTTCGTTTTGAGTTGTGAGTTCCTTTCAATTTGGTATATTTATCAAAGTAATTACAACGCAGCACAAGTATTCAACCAACTAAAATCTGTTGTGAGTTCCTTTCAATTTGGTATATTTATCAAAGTAATTACAACAGGAACTTATACTTTAAGCGGAAATATAGTGTTGTGAGTTCCTTTCAATTTGGTATATTTATCAAAGTAATTACAACTGTATGAATTAGCTTATACTTCATTTACTAAGTTGTGAGTTCCTTTCAATTTGGTATATTTATCAAAGTAATTACAACGCTCTACCAACTGAGCTACTTATCCTACCAGTTGTGAGTTCCTTTCAATTTGGTATATTTATCAAAGTAATTACAACGATATTCTAATTTTGGTAAACACCTTTGCTGTTGTGAGTTCCTTTCAATTTGGTATATTTATCAAAGTAATTACAACAGATTACATCAAAATTAAAATTATGCAACTGTTGTGAGTTCCTTTCAATTTGGTATATTTATCAAAGTAATTACAACTTTAGTTGAATTTGGAACACGTGAATAAGCGTTGTGAGTTCCTTTCAATTTGGTATATTTATCAAAGTAATTACAACTCGGTTTCAATCGGTTCAAATTGCTTGCAAGTTGTGAGTTCCTTTCAATTTGGTATATTTATCAAAGTAATTACAACAAAAGAATTTGTATATAACGGAAAAAAAGTGTTGTGAGTTCCTTTCAATTTGGTATATTTATCAAAGTAATTACAACCAAACAATGCTAAGTAGTCATTAATTTCGTGTTGTGAGTTCCTTTCAATTTGGTATATTTATCAAAGTAATTACAACAAAATTTAAGAAAGCAGTATCTAAAGAACGGTTGTGAGTTCCTTTCAATTTGGTATATTTATCAAAGTAATTACAACAAATCAATTAATTCATGCACATGATATACTGTTGTGAGTTCCTTTCAATTTGGTATATTTATCAAAGTAATTACAACACGGGCGTAAGTGTAACCCTTATTATCTACGTTGTGAGTTCCTTTCAATTTGGTATATTTATCAAAGTAATTACAACGTAAATGTAATTTAATCGGCGATGACTTCCGTTGTGAGTTCCTTTCAATTTGGTATATTTATCAAAGTAATTACAACAGCAATTCAATTAACAGGAAGAAGCAATTAGTTGTGAGTTCCTTTCAATTTGGTATATTTATCAAAGTAATTACAACCAAAGTATGTTACTAATTACAACGATTTAAGTTGTGAGTTCCTTTCAATTTGGTATATTTATCAAAGTAATTACAACATGCAAAAATCAGTAGACACGCCACAAGCTGTTGTGAGTTCCTTTCAATTTGGTATATTTATCAAAGTAATTACAACAAGAGAAGCTGATAATGCGCGTAAGAAAGCGTTGTGAGTTCCTTTCAATTTGGTATATTTATCAAAGTAATTACAACTCAATAATAAATTTAAAAATAAGAGCGGCAGTTGTGAGTTCCTTTCAATTTGGTATATTTATCAAAGTAATTACAACCTCATTTTTATTATCCTTTGTTTTAAAGGGTTTGAGAAGAAAAGTAGAAATGAGAAAAAAAATAAAAACCGATAGAATACATATTATTCTATCGGTTTTTTTATTTCTAAAACAATTCTAATTGTTGGGGTCCTGTGGGTAAATTAGTTTCTTTTTTTGAAAAGAAGATCTCCATTTGTCCAAATTGTTTATCGGTAATACAAATAATTCCTACTTTCCCATATTCAGGTAATTTAGATTTGACGCGTTTTATATGTACCTCAGCATTCTCTTTACTTGGGCAATGCCGCAAATAAATCGAAAACTGAAACATTGCAAAACCATCGTCAAGCAATTCTTTTCGAAATCTTGTTGCCTGACTTCGTTGTTTCTTTGTTTCGGTTGGTAAATCGAATAAAACTAAAACCCACATAATTCGATATGCATTATAACGACTAAAACTCATACCATTTCAGGAAAACGAATCATACGCTGCTCCCCTGTCATACACTTATACAACGAACTTGTTGTAGAACTTAGCGCAACCAACAAAGGTCGTTTTAGTCCATCCATCATCACATCTTTTGTTGCAATCGATAACAAATGCGCTTTGGCTTCTTTATTCATTTCTGTTGGTCGAAATGGTTTATTTATCCATTCTAATACCAACTCGTCAACATAAGGACGATAAGGCTCCATTATATCGTCAGCCAAACAATAGGGATTGTATTTATTACGGTGAAAAATTCCTATCGTTGGATTAAGACCACTACTCACCAATGCTCTTGCAACCATACTTCGAAGAATAGCATATCCAAAATTCAAAAAATTATTAGGCACATCTCCGTCACGTTCTCTTGTAAAATTATCAAACAGTTGTTTCCAATAATACTGCGCTGCAATCCCTTCCATATTCGTCGTATCTCCAGATTTTACATTGGTTAAATAATTTTGCATCGGCTCTTCTACAAATCCCAATTTACTTAGCAATGCTTTTTGCTGAAATATCTTTGCCTCTACAGTTTGTTTCCATAATTGTTTACGGAGAGGCTCCGAAATGTTGATTTGATGCTTTAAACGTTCGCTATGCAAAACATGACCACTCATTGGTAACATCAATCCCAAAGGCAAATGACTCTCATCACAACTAATAATGGCAACATTATTTTGTTGCAACGCAAGTATCAATTGATGACTCAACGTAATTTGATAATGATCCAATACCAAAAATCCCATATCCTCAACAGAAACAGAACCTTTGACTTCTTTTGTAATCGTATCCTCTATTTTCAGTTGATTATCCTTCAGCTTTAAATAGGACGGACTGCCAATGTAAATGGTGCGTTTTAGCATAGTTTAAATAAATGGATTAATTATTCTTATTTTTTTTTCAAATATTTGATTATGTTGCATATCTCTTGAATATAAAATTGAACAATCATTCAGGATTGCATCGGCAATTATAATCGAATCCTTAAGAGAAATTCTATATCGTTTCACAATAAAATAAGCTAAATTATAAGTCTCCATATAACAATAATTAGTTCTTATTATCCCTAAAAGATTCTATTATAAGTTTCAAAGTTTCACGTTTATCCATTTTAGAAATTGTATGTATAATGTGTATAAATTCAATTAATACAAAATGCGATACTACTAGATTTTCATTCATAAATAAATCAATAGACTTATTTTTTAGTCCCAAATTATCATTCTGAAAAGCATAAACTAAAATATTTGTATCTATAGCTTTTTTACATTCTTCTTTTATAAAATAATTCTTCAAGTTTTGATGATTTAGAAATTAAATTACCTAATCTATCAAATTCTATTTTTTTAATCAAATCTTTCTCTTTCGTCAGTTCAATTTTATTCAATTGAGTATATTCAATTTTATTTACAATTACAGAAGATACAAAATGTGGTATTACATATAAGCGCCCTCCTGTAAAACTCACCACTTTGTAAACATCTTTACTATTTATATCTCCATCTTTAGGTATAACAACCAAATCATTTGGAGATAAGTGAAATAATAAACGATGTCCTTTATCATTGATTTCTGAAACTGGCGAAAGTCCTTGTTTTTGACGTTCTATCACTAAATTTAAAGGAATAGTATTGTAACTGCGTTTACCTGCTTTATCTTCATAAATTCCAAAAAATAAGTTTGTTCCCTTCGCTGCCTCAACAAACTTCTTTGTTTTATTGCCTGTTTCACCTAAAGGAAATTTACTTCCTTGTTCAAAAACGCGCACTTTAAGAATAGGTTGATGATTTTTACCTTCATTATAAAGAGAAATTGTTTTATTCATTTCTTCTATTCCTTCGGGAGAAAAAGCAACTTCAGGACTTCCTTTTGCCTTTAAATAATTCAATAATATTTTCTGAATTCCAGTATCGGTAATGGATTGAATTGTCTTTTCATTAAATGTTGTATCTAAAGATTTACGCGTAGCAGAAAGAATTTTACCTTTCGCAACCTTCACTCGGTCTAAATGTACTTGCCCAGAAACAGTTTCTTTATGCAATGGTTTTCTAACCGCCCAATTCATACCCTTTTGTTCTACAAAATCCTTTTTAGGCTTCCCATTTTTATCAAAACGCAAATTACCATTTTCGTCTTTATAACTTTCGTAATAGTTGGTTGCTTTATTAATAACACGTGTATTTTGTTTAAAACTCACTACAATATTTTCTAATGCATTTTTTGCTTCTATTGTAAATTGAGTCCAAGGTTTTAAGAAATCTTTTGGAACTTCACGAGTTATTTGTTCTCCTGTTTTTTGATCCTTATAGGTTACTTTTTCATAAACACGAAGCTTACGATTCAGATCATATCTTTTGGTTTCAGATTTTGCCGTGGTTTCAGATTTTGCCGATTCATTATTTAATAAATTAACATGATCACGCGTTGCACAAGCAATTACCAAAGCATCCATAGCGTGATGTCTATGATCGATACGCTTTTTTGAAAAACCTTTTGATAATTCTATAGGAACCGTCGGAATTACTTTTCCATTTGTATTTGTTGAAGTAAAATCAGTAGAATTCGTTAACTCATTCATTCGCTCAAAACGTGGTAAAATCAATTCATTCCAAACGTCATTTAATCCCCAATCTTGTTTTAGGCGAGTCGTAATTTTACCATTTCCAGGTAATACATTAATTGAATTTATTCCATCATCTTTTGAATCTGGCGTAACATCACGCACAATATTAGACAGTAAATGACTGATATATTTGCTTATATAACGTGTATCATTCAGTTGACGTTCAATCATTTTTTCTGGAATATCTTCCATCAACAATTTATTACGTTTTGTTCTGTTCTTACTATAATTTTGCTTCACAAAATCCTCATAATCTTGCACTTCAAGAATTTTTACGGTTTTCCCATTTCCTAACGGAACAACTTCTCCGTGATATGCTTTAATGAAGGCTAAACCTATTCGATTGTCTTTTAATTTATTTACAGCCGATTCACAAATAATTTTATTACTCAAACTGTCGTCAAAAAACAAACTTTGCGGGATAATATGCTCGATTTCATATTCGTGGCTAAATAATTTGTTCAGCGGAATCATTTGACCTGTATAAGGTGAACGATAACGTTGCTCTAACCATAATTTATAGCGTTTTAAATCTGAGCTTGAAGGTTGTGCTGTTTTACTTATTTTTAAAATATCTTCCTCTATATTTTCTTCGGCATTTAAAACACCTTCTTCGTAGATTTTTAAAATATCCTGTTGCATCGGCGAATATGGGCGCACATTTTCTACAGTTGCATCCAAGGCTAACTCCGCCAACAATGCTTTAATACGCAAATTGGTATTTTCATTTTCGGTAACTACATTAGTTAAGCGTTTACGTTCATCAGCAGTATTTTTCATTTCACGACCTAATTCAATATGAATTTCTGAAAAGAAATCTTGTGCACCTTTTCCGTATTCTTGCCAAATATCTTTTACAACACGCAAGGTTTCAGTAATAACTTGCTCTACAATAGGATTACGAAGCGAATGCTGTTTAAATTCTTTTAGATAATTTTCTAAATCAGAAACAGAATTCCATTTTCCTGTAATTTCAGCCTCCGAATGACGACCATACGCTACATACTGAGCCAACCAAAGCGGGAGATTTTGAAAATTATTTTCTGTTGTTAAATTAAACTGTTCTGCCTTTTCGCGAACTCTATTTTTAATTTTTTCGTCATATTCTCCAGTTATGATTTTATAAATTCTTTCTTTTGAAATGTTGTCAATAGCATCATAATTCCATTGATTTCCAAATCGCATCAAAGGCAATAATTTCTTAATAGCTTTTTCAGAAAAACTTCCATAATCTGATTTAAACGGTGGAAATTTCTTAAACGATTCTACAAAACTTGCTTCGTCTAATTGATGTTTTAGTGCAAACTTTGCTAAAGCTTTTTCATATTCAATTTTGTCATTTACAGAATAGATAATATGCCACAAAGCCATTTCATTTTCAAACGAAAGAAAATCATTTGGAACATCTTCTACTTTATCTAACTTGGATTGAATTAAATATCTCGTTTCATTCATCGGATATTTTTTATCCTGAACATAATTCCATCGGTATTTTTCCGCTTCTCCTTTTGGAAGTTTGTTTTTGTTGCTTTTTTGTTTCAATAAAAAATCGATAACATGCTTCTGCTCAACTTCCTTTTTACTATTTAAGAAATCAAATAATGCCTCTTTATCTTCTACAGAAGTAATAAATTCAGTAGTAACTTTTGTATCATCTTCATTTCTATAAATTTCTAAATTTTGCAACCATTGCAAGAGACGAAATTCTTGATAATATGGATTCGATTTCGAAATGACTTTTATAGAAAAAACAACACCTTCTTTGGAGATACGTTTTTCTAACGTACAATTAGAAATAGAAGATTTTTGACTTCTTAAAGGACGTTGATAAAAGATGATATCATTTAAAAACAAATGAACAAAATCTTTAGATTCCAACATTTGCTGGTGCTGTTCGTTGTGTTTGTATAATTCACGTACACAATCTTGCAACAATTCTTCGTTTTGTAATTCTGAATGAAACTCTTGTTGTTTTCTAAGAATTTGATTGAGCTCCTCTTTATAAAACTTACGTTCAATCGTACGAACTAACTTTCCTTTAATTTTTTGTTTTGGATTGAGCAATAGATTTTCGTAAATGTAAGTTCCAACTGTTTTATTGGAATTATCAATATCTTGCTCTGTTTTTGATTTTATTGCAATCCAATCTTTTTCAGAATCAACAGCTTTATATGTCCTTTTTATATCACCATTCTTTAAGCATGATTCTGTTACAATGAATTCTTTTGTTTTTCCTACCCAATCTTCGGTTTTTACAATTTGTCTATCATATTTCCAACCATTATCGAAATAAACATCATGTAATATATTTCCCTTGATTTTTTCGCCAGAATCAACAACCTTATCAACTTTTAATTTTACAAATAATTTATCTTTTTCTTCTGCAAAATCTTCACCTCTTAATTGATAATAACCACGTTTTTGATTAAAGTTTAGAATTAACCATGCCAATTCTTCCTTTTCAATCTTTTGCGATAAGGCTTTCTTACGCAAGTAATAAATCGTCCAATCGTAAGGAACCAAACAATTATTTCCGTTTTTGTCTTTTAAAAATTCAGGTTGATTGCTTTTAAAATCTTCCAACATTTCAAGAAAAGACTTTTTAAAGAGAAAATCACCATTCTTATATGGAAGTTTAGGTTCGGCATGATTGATAAACTTTCCAAATCGCTTGGTAAAATCAATTTCATTAGCATAATGCTTTGGTAAAAAACCTAAAATATTTAAAGTGCGATGTAAACGTTCACGACGAAGTAAATGGCGTTCGCGCAAACGACGAACACCACGATAACCTGTACGTTCCGCTGTTTGAGAAATAGAATTCCCTCTACCAAATTCGCCTAAAATATCTTGCGACATAGGTATAATACGAGATCCCATACCAAGTATTTCGCCTTGTTTATTTTCAAAATCTTGCTGTACTAACGCCCAACCAATGGAGTTGGTTCCTAAATCGAGTCCAAGTATAGTTTTAGTCATAAGTTTTTATTTTGCCTATTAAATTACATAAAAAATATTTTATGTAATTACGGTTTCACGTAATTATATATTAATATTTTATTTTTAAATTTGTCTTATTGAAAGGAACTCACAATAAGGATTATTCCGTTGTGAAAACATTTAGCGCCTCACCTATCTGTGGGGCTTTTTTTATTTTTCTTATTGTGTAAAACAAAAAACCTCTCTAAAATTGCTTCTAAAGAGGTTATTATTTATACTATTTTGTGTTTTTGTACCTAAAACTAGAATTGTGTAACAGTTACCTTTGTTAACTGATGTTTTTTATTTTAGACTTTCTTTTTTGTTCTTTATCCCTGTCACAATTTTATTGAATAATTCAGAAGGTTTAAAAGTTAAACCTTTAAATAAAGTTATTGCTCTATCAAATGCAATAAAAGTAACAAGAGATTGTAAGATAGGTTTTTCAAAATTAAGGATTTGGTCAAAAAAAGTTAGGTTTTGAAATTTGTATATGTTTATTAAGATAATTGCTAAGAAATTGAAAGCGTAAATGAAAATTTTCAGATTATCTTGAGACAAAAGATATTCAGAAATTTCTTTTATGTTATATGGCTTTAGTTTTTTTGAATCTTTATATCGTGCTGGGCTAATTTTTGCCACGAAATCTAACATTAGTTTATTGCAATTTACATAGAACAAATAGACAAATAGAAATGACAGATACAGTTTTAATTCAAAATTAATAGGACTTTGGAAGTGTGTTAAACCTATCGATGTATAACTAACGATTATTACAGGAAAACTTAGATACAAGAATACATTCATCGTAACTAAATTTACAGGTATAGCGTAAGTTAATAGCTCAAAAAATAAGCGAAAAGGTAACAATGGAATTGAATATAAATTCTCAAAAAATTTAGTCTTAAAAATTTTATATAGAAAATATGTTATTATGAAATAAAGAATGATAAATCCAAGAAGCTTAAAATTTATATTATATATCAAAAGGATTGGAAATATACCTGTTAATAAAAAAGAAATTAGAAGTCCTAGTAATAGAAAAATTGAGTACTTTATTTCTTTAATCGTTTCACTCATTGAGCATAGTTTTTTAAAAATATCAACTAACGTTTCTAGGCTTAGCGTCAGTGGGGAAATTGAAGCGAAAACTTTCAATTTTGCACTATGCTAAGCGACAGCTTCTGATTATTTTCTAAAAAAATATAAAAGGCTGTTGTGACAAAAATAAGAAAAACTTTGGTTTATGACATCACCCGTCATTTCGCCAATACGATATTATGTGATGTTTTTATTTTTTCAAATACTTTTAAATAAATTTTCTCAATCGATTTATCTGTAGCATACATTTGAGGATTAGAAATACATTTATTTAAATATTCATCTTGAATAGATTCATTTTTTAATATCAGCTCTATTAATCTTAATTTTTTATAAGCAGAATCGATCTTGTTAAAATTTAAAGCATTTAATTCAAGTTTTGTAGGAGTGAATGTAGTTGTTATTTTTAAACCAAGACGATTTACAATTGAAATAATATCTCTAGCAAACTCTTTCGATGGAGTTATATCGTTATAATTATTTCTATAACAAGACTTTATCACTCTTAATTGTAATAATTTATCTGCTTCAGTTTGATTTATTTTGTTTTCAGACAATAAACTGAATATTAAATCAATATATCCAAAATTATACTTTTTATTAAGAGCTGATTCATATATTAGAAAGTTTCTAAATGTTAGGTAGGTATTGTCTAGTAACCACGAATAACCTACAATATTATCAGGGATTTCATCTACAAAATTTAAGAAATTAGAAGCTTTCTCCATTTCCTTTTTATAATCTAGACATTCATTAAAGTTTTCCAAAAGAGATTTTAATGAATTCTCATAATCATAAATAATCTGACCTTCATTTATTAAATGCTTAACAAACAAAAAACCATTTGTAGAAAGATAATTCAATTTAGTATATGTGTAAGTCGAGACAGACCAACCCTTATTTGTGTAATAATCTTTTAATGAATTTAGTACATCGATTTCCTCAGCAACAATCAATAAATCTTTGTCACTGTATTTATCAGAGTTTCCTCTAATTGATGAGCCATATTTTAAAATACTATATTTCATTATTATTTTACAAATTTATTGATTAATACTGTGATAAGGAAACTAAATAGTATAAAACCTAATATTCCTTGAAAAGTTAACATATTCATACCTAAATCTGATGTAGGTTGAAATTGCGAATCTACTATTTTAGTCAAAACATCGTTTGTGTAATAGAAATTAGCTAAGTTGTTATATTTTTCAGATGAAAAAGATGCAATTTCTATATCTTTCGTTGCTAACTTGTATTTTTCCCACAGAAAATAGTTTAAGATAAATGAGCAAATATAAACTATGGAAAATGTTACTATAAAATTTCTTAATCTTAATCCATAACCAAAAACTTTTCTAAAAATTATATTAGGTATATATTGAATCAAGAATTCACAAATTGGAATTTTATATGGTTGCTTATATTTGTATTTACTGATTAATAATCTTCCTTCCCATTTAAGCAGATTATATTTTGCTTTTTTTGAAAATTCAATTATTTGTTGGTCTACAGAATTATCATATAACTCTTGATATAAATGAACAACAATATTTGAATAAGAATAATCATATTTTTTAAAATTATCATCAAAAGAAGTAGGATTGATATATGTTTTGTAGATTCTTATTGCGTGAGTATTGCAACCACTAAAACTTGCTTCTATAAATTTACATTTTTTTAATTCTGTACCTATAAATAAACAATCTATAAAGTGACAATTGATAAAATCGACGTTTTCAATTAATGTTTTACTAAAGCTAACATTATTGAATGTCTTATTTTTAAACTTAAAATCTTTAAGAAAATCAGGTTTATAAATAAAGTTCCTTATTGTATCGTGATTTAATTGATAATCCTTCAAAGATTGCTCATCTTGGAATTCTGAAGGATTGTCATTTAATCTAAAAAAGTTTTGAAGCATAGTTTTCTTAAAATATCACATAACATTGTTTTTTCACGAAACTGATCTAGCATTTGCTTCGTAAAAAAAACACCTATATCTACATTCGTAAAAATATAACCAAACTTACAACAACCATTTAACATAAAAAAACCACACTAATAAAAACTTAGCAAGGTTTTTTGTTTATATTTTATCCGAAATATGGAATTGCGTAACAGTAGCCTATGTTAGCGGTTCGTTCTATTTCTTTTAGTTTTTTTTAAAAAAATTAAAATGGAAAATCATCTTCTTCAATTGTAGCTTCTTGCATAGGTTTAGGAAACTTAGTTCTATAATATGAATTTATAAATAGTCCAACAGTAGTAACAGAATTAACAACAAAGAAAGTGTAAATAGAATCATTAATTAAATAGTCTTCTGATGTTTTCCCGTGAAAATTTGTCTTATCACTTCTAAGTTTTTCAATAGCTTGATTTATCGCTAAAAGTGAACTTCCTATTGTTTTGATTTCTTTTGGAAGATCTTGATTAATTATGTTAAACTCTTTTAAAATTATTGAAGTTAATTTGTATAGAGTTTCACCACCAGTTATCTTACTACTAATTCTCTCATCTTTAAGAATTTCTTTTATAATACTTTCAAGTGCAGAATTTACAAGTCCAACTGCTATACTAGGGTCACTGTCTATTAGTTTATATGCTTTTACAAATGTATCATAGGCCGTTTGATATTCAGCTTTTAAAATATTTTTAAAAGTCGGAATTGATGGAATAAAATCAGGTGTATCTACACCTAATTCGATTGCAATTTTCAATAAAGTTTCACCGTCAATAGAATGTAATGTTGATTTTAAATCTATTGCAATAGAATCTTTTTGGTATTTAATCTCAAATTGAGGAGTCCAACCAATATGATATCCAGTTTCTGAATATCTATCTTCGATTATTTGCCATTTCTCTAAATATTTTTCAACATTGTAATATTTAGATGTTTCAAACATATTCCAAAGAGCGTTTTCAATATCCTCAACTAATTTCATTTGATATTTAGGAGATATTAATCCTTCCATTGTTTTTGCATATTTATTTGGTTTCGGTTATAGGATGACTAATATAAGTTTCATTAAAATAACCTATACCTGTATTTCGTTTATATAACAAATATATAAATTAATCTAATTTATAACCATTATTGCGTAAATAAAGAAAGGGCTTTTATTTAAAAGCCCTTTCTTTATTTAATTTAATGTATTTACGTATAAATAAAAAACTCAGGTGATTTTTTAACCTAAAAACCAACACCTGAGTAATAAATGAACGTCATGCCTATGACTTAAATTCATTTCAAATTTAGGATATTCATATTAAACAAGGAGTTTTTAATTACTTAATATCTTATATTTTTTAAAACTAAAAATCAAGATTATTCTCTTTAATATATTTCTTAACATCTATTGATATATTAAAAATATTTAATTTATCTTGATTTAAAGCATTAGCTAAAATAATTAGTGAATCTAGAGTTGGATTAGCACTCCCATTTTCAATCGATAATAAAGTATTCTTGGAAAGTCCTTTAGTTTTATCAGCTAATTCTTGTTGTGATATACTCCTATCAATATAATCTGAACTTTTTATATTCTTTCTCAAAGAAGTTAAATAAATACCTAATTTCTCTTTTTCTGTCATTTTATTCTTAGTTAAAAATAAAATTGTAACTATTTGAATAAAATATTGGTACAATATATTGTACTATTCAATTTTAATTCGTACTTTTGAATGTATAAAATTAATACAGAGAATTTTATTAAAATAAATATATAAGCTTAGTCTTATTTTTTCCTGAATAGAAAACTGCCAATTTTCAATAGGAACGGGAAAATAAGTATCTTTGCTCACGTCTTAGGGCGTGGGCTTACTTATTCGTTCCTGGTATGGCAGTACCTCTATTCGGATTTGTAAGTTCCACGCCTTTTTGTTTTTGGTCGTTTCTTCCATAATAATTAGCACTGAACTTCATAAAATAAATACACTTGGTTTTATTCCTCTACAAATCAAGTAAAATACACTCTCTATAAATATGTGTTTCTTAAAATAGAAATACGCAGATGGTTATTCGATTCTAATAGAATTGAAAAGTGATAGTAATAGATTTCTCAATATTTAGAGATAACAGAATATTAGAAAAATAATGTGTTAAAAAGTGTTAAATTCCTGTATCGGTGTATATCCAAAATGACACTTTTCTGTATCGGTTGTGTATCCGCGCTGTATCCATTCTGTATCCATTGTATATGCGTTCCGTATGGTTTGTTCGGTGTTCGTGTATCGGTGTTGAGTTGTAAAATGTACAAATTAGATGTTAGATATGAGAAATTAGATGTTAGAATTGTAGGATGCGATTCTTAGACAAGCTTAGAATGACAGCGAGATGGTAAGCTCTGATTAATACTCATGTGATAAAAAGAATTTTACATTCATTTTTGTCTTGACACAAAAACGAACCAAAAAAGTCAAGACTGCGATTTTCGACGTTCAAT
>NZ_DJBB01000021.1:0-5284 GCF_002429865.1 Empedobacter sp. UBA5987 | reverse complement strand
TCTAAAGGAACTCGTTTCAGAATCCCATCCTTAGTCTCAACCTCAAATACATAATACAATGTACTTTTTACATCGTACAACTCTAAAATCTAAATACTAACATCTCAATACTAATAATAAGGTAGGCCCCAATAAATTTGGAAAATGTCAATAAAGGCTTTACTTTTAATGTGCGAAAAAAAGAGTATAACCTGGCTGTCAAAGTCTCCTTACCGAGGCTCTGATAGAGAGCGTGTAAAGAAAGGAGCCCCTTTGCTTTACAATCTGTGTTTTAAAAATGTTATAAAAACGGAGGTTTGTCCTTTAAAAAGAAGTAATAAGCCGACCGACTTTGTCCGGTGGCTTTTTACGGATGAATGGAAATTGTTTCGTTCTCATTTTGTGTTGGGTTTTATGGAACGATGTCTCTCCTATATGAAGAAATACTTGCAAAAAAAGCAAGGAGCAGTCTCACACTTTAGACCATGGGCGACCAAACCCTTCTTTATAATCTAACGATAATAAAGCTACTACCTAAAGTTAACGTGAGAACCACTCTCATGCCATATACGAAAGTACAAAACTTTTAAGACATGGAGCGATTCCACGATACTCTCGATAGTAAAATTGGTCGTTTTAGGTCGAGATTACATCGTTTTAATTTGTCTTTATAGACTAATTATCAATTCGCTACAACAAATATAATATTTATTTCTTTAAATGCAAATTTATTTTACAAATAAAACTATAAAACATTAATCAGTAACTTATGGAAGTTAATAAGACGTCTCTTTACAGAATTAATCTTGGAAATAAATTAAGAAGTTTGAGAATAGAAAAACTATATACAATAGATGATATAGTTTATATGACTGAAATATCACGTAGTACTATAATAAAAATAGAAAAAGGTGAAGCAAAAATTATTGATTATTACGTAGAATATGCAAAAGTCGTTCAGTACCCATTGGAAACATTATTAGACTTTAAAATACCTCTTAAACCTCTAAATGAATTACCTAAATATAGATTGGAATCTTTAAAATTAACATCAAAAATTAGGGAGCATATAGTAAATACAAATTTTCTGAATGAAGGTAAAATAGTTGCTGAAATAAAAAAGGAGCTGGTCCGATTAAAATTAGTACCAAAAGATATTACCTCTGTTGCTATCGCTGGTGTTATGAGAAATTTAAAAAATGATGAGTTGGTAAGTTCAGAAGAAACAACTGGTAGAAAGGCTATTTATATAAAGCCTAAGAAATAATTTTAATATCATAATGAGTTTGAAGCTAGTATATTCAATTTTGTTATTAGTATGTTAGCTTTATTTTTAGGTTTGTCTAACTCCAGAGTTTTTTATTTAAAAAAAATCATTTTTAGAATTTGGTTCAGAATGATTGATTCTTTTCGTAATATAGATTTCTCTTTTGAACCAAAATGATGTATCACTATCTTGTGTTAGTTTAACTTCTGTAAATAGTGCGTTTTGACTAAACAAACTTATAGATCTTGTTAAAATGATTTATAATAAATATTCCATAAAGAGGTATATATAAAAATACAAAAAAAACCTCTCAAAGGATCTTTTGAGAGGTTTGATATATTGTAAATAAGTTAAATCTTAACCTACTAATTCTTCTACTTTATCAGCAGCGTCTTTTAATGTGATAGCAGAGTGAACAGCGAAACCTGATTCATCAATCATTTTCTTAGCGATTTCTGCATTTGTTCCTTGTAAACGAACAATAATCGGCACATTAATTTCGTCACCCATATTGTTGTAAGCATCTAAGATACCTTGAGCAACACGGTCACAACGTACAATACCACCAAAAATGTTGATTAAGATAGCTTTTACGTTTTTGTCTTTTAAGATAATACGGAAACCTTTTTCTACACGCTCAGCATCAGCAGTACCACCAACGTCTAAGAAGTTTGCAGGGTTACCACCAGATAATTTGATGATATCCATAGTTGCCATTGCTAAACCAGCTCCGTTAACCATACATCCTACATTACCGTCTAATTTTACGAAGTTTAATCCAGCTTCACCAGCTTCAACTTCTGTTGGATCTTCTTCTCTTGTATCACGTAAAGCAGCAATATCTGCATGACGGAATAATGAGTTATCATCGATAGATACTTTAGCATCTACAGCGATAATTTGATCGTCAGATGTTTTAAGAACTGGGTTAATTTCGAACATAGAAGCGTCAATCGCTACATATGCATTATATAAAGCAGTGATAAATTTAACACCATCTTTGAAAGCATTTCCTGATAATCCTAAGTTAAAAGCAACTTTACGTGCTTGAAAACCTTGGATTCCTACAGCTGGATCAATTTCTTCTGTAAAGATTTTGTCTGGCGTGTGCTCAGCAACTTCTTCGATATCCATTCCACCTTCAGTAGAATACATAATCATATTTTTACCAGTAGCACGATCTAACAATACAGAAACATAGTACTCTTCAGTTTCAGATTCACCTGGATAATAAACATCCTCAGCGATTAAAACTTGATGAACTTTTTTCCCTTCAGCCGAAGTCTGAGGGGTTACTAATTGCATTCCGATGATTTCGTCTGCTTTCTCTTTAACTTCATCTAAGTTTTTAGCAAGCTTTACTCCACCACCTTTTCCACGACCCCCTGCGTGTACTTGTGCTTTTACAACATGCCAACCTGTACCAGTTTGTTCAGTTAACTTTTTAGCAGCTTCTACAGCTTCTTCTGGTGTAGTAGCAACGATACCACGTTGTACTTTCACACCATATTTACTAAGAATTTCTTTTCCTTGATATTCGTGAAGATTCATTTTTTTTGATTTTTCAATTACAAAAATAAAAATATTGTTGATGTATTCTAAATTTTGCCATATTAATTTTATCAGCTTATGCTAAAAAAGTGGTTAATATTGTTTATTTAGAGGTTACAAGATACGAATATTAATGATTTAAAAAGTCAAAACAATTGTTATATAATTTTTAAATCGTAACAAGTACACTAAAAACTAGTTTAATTTAGATGTCTTTATTTTGAATTCAAAAAAACTTATCACTTATAATTTAAGACTTAGTACTTAATTTATATCTTTACCTCATGATAAAAGCAGAAAATATTGTTAAGAAATTTGGTGAATTAGAAGTGCTAAAAAATGTTTCTTTATCGATTGCAGAAAAAGAAATCGTTTCTATTGTTGGTGCTTCTGGAGCAGGAAAAACAACTTTGCTTCAAATTTTAGGAACATTAGAAAAAAGTTCTGAGCCAAAGAAATATAATACTTCTATTCAGATTGCGGGACAAGATATCACGAAATTAAACGATCGCGATTTATCTAAATTTCGTAACGAAAACATTGGATTTATTTTTCAGTTTCATCAATTGTTGCCAGAATTTAATGCAATAGAGAATATTTGTATTCCAGCTTTTATCAAGAAAACAAAAAAAGCAGAAGCCGAAAAGCGTGCAAAAGAGTTAATGTCTTATTTGGGACTTTCGCAACGTTTGACACATAAACCTAATCAACTTTCTGGAGGAGAACAACAACGTGTAGCAGTAGCTCGTGCGTTGATTAATCAGCCTAAAGTAGTTTTTGCTGATGAACCTTCTGGTAATTTAGATTCTAAAAATGCTGAAGAATTACATGAATTATTTTTCAATCTTCGAAACGAATTTGGACAAACTTTTGTCATTGTGACACATAACGAAGAATTAGCAAATATGACTGATCGAAAATTGGTGATGGCTGATGGAATTTTTCAAATAGAAATGTAAATGATTCAAGAAGAATTAAAGGATTTTTTAGACGAAAAAGTTCTTCAATATAATACATTAGACTTTATCGATTCTGATCCAGTACAGATTCCGCATAGATTTTCTGCGAAAGAAGATATCGAAATTGCTGGGTTTTTAGCGGCAACAATTGCATGGGGAAATCGTAAAATGATTATCATTAATGCGAATAAAATGATGCAGTTGATGGGAAATTCGCCTTACGATTTTGTGATGAATTTCTCTGAGAATCATTTAAAGAATTTGGGTGGTTTTGTTCACAGAACATTCAATAGTGAAGATTTGAAATTTTTCATGCAATCGCTTCGTAACATTTATCAAAATCATGGCGGATTGGAACAAGTTTTTGCAAAACATCAAACTTCAGATTCGATGCAAGCATCAATCTCGAATTTCAAACAAACTTTTTTTGAAATAGAACATCCAACTCGAACAACTAAACATATTTCAGATCCATTGAATAATTCGGCTGCAAAGCGTATCAATATGTACTTGCGTTGGATGATTCGTGATGACAAACAAGGCGTAGATTTAGGAATTTGGAAATCCATTCCAACTTCTATTCTTTCCTGTCCTTTGGATGTACATTCGGGAAATGTTGCACGAAAATTAAATATTCTGACTCGAAAACAAAATGATGCAAAAGCATTGAAAGAACTTGATACAAAATTGCGAGAAATGGATGCAAATGATCCTGTGAAATATGATTTCGCTTTATTTGGTTTGGGTGTTTTCGAAGGGTTTTAACTGAACTGAAAATAATTTTATTTAGAAAAATTAGAATTAAATTCGCTAAAAATAAGTTTGTATGAAAGAATTGAATGGAATAAAATATATCGAACGTTTACCTGTTGTTTCGACTGAAAAAACGCCTCTTTTTGTGCTGATACATGGTTATGGAAGCAACGAAGAAGATTTGTTTTCATTTGCACAAGATTTACCGCAGAATGCGCATATTATAAGTGTACGAGCGTTGCATGATATTGTGTATGGCGGATATGCGTGGTATGATATTAATTTTGTGAACAATGAAAAATGGATGGATGAAACGCAAGCAATAGAATCGCGTAATAAATTGGTCGAATTTATTGATGCAATTGTTCAACAAGAGAATTTAGATGACGCAAATGTAACATTGATGGGCTTTAGCCAAGGTGCAATTTTGAGTTATGCGATTTCGCTAAATAATCCAGAAAAGATTAAAAACGTGGCTATTTTAAGTGGTTATCCAGAAGCTAAAATTATTGGAGATTTTGATCAATCGAAAGATTTTTCGAACTTAAATTTCTTTGTTTCGCACGGAACAGAAGATGTTGTATTGCCAATTGAATTAGGACGAATGGGTGACGAGTTTTTAAAATCGATGAATATTAATTTTGAATACCACGAATATAGAAGTGGACACGGAATTGTTCCTCAAAATTATTATGATTTGATGGATTGGATCAAAAGATTTTAATCCTAAAAATAATGAAATTCTGAAACAAATTCCTTTAGATTTGAAAATCTT
>NZ_DJBB01000024.1:344-6487 GCF_002429865.1 Empedobacter sp. UBA5987 | reverse complement strand
GTTTTTAGGGAAGATTACAAATACTGTAAAGCAGATTACAGACGATGAACTACCTAATATACATTATTTATCGAATAGTAATAAGCTCTTATTATACAACCCATATCAAAACACAACAGATAATAAATTAATAAACGATTATGATGTTTATTTCTATGATTCGAAAACAGCTGTTAAGAAAAGAATTATTCAAGAATTTGATCCAAATACTCATTTATTCGGAAATGTAGGACAAACAGATGACTTTGTTTACTACTATGACAATAATTGGTGGTGGTATAATACAAAACTTGAAACAGCTACAAATTTAACTTCTTCCATATATGCCGAATGGGATAACAAATTACTAGATGAAGGTTATCAACAAATTGCATGGGGAATTGCAGGAATCTCAAATGATAAACAATACCTCTATCTATATGACACCTATGATATATGGAAAATAAATGTAAAAACATTAGCTTCTACTAAGTTGACAAAAGGTAGAGAATCGCAGCAAGTTTTTCGTTTTGAGTTATTGACGAAATCAAAAAATACGTCGGATATCCGTCTTATTGACGAAACTAAGAACAACAGATTGGTTATAAATGATCTAAATACAAGAATTAAATCTTATGCCATATTAAAACCAAATCATACAATTGATTTACTATTGACAAGTCATGATTTTTTATATACAAAGTTGCAACAAGCCAAGTTAACAACAGATTTTATTTACTTAAAAGAAGCCTATAATTTACCACCAGAATTGTGGTATAAAAAAGATATTAAAAGTGAACCAATACAATTATTCACAACGAATAAACAACATTATCTTTATGATTGGGGAACATCAGAATTATTGCATTACACAACTATAGATGGAAAAAAACTAAAAGCTGCTATATTTTATCCACCAAATTACAAGAAAGGAAATGTATATCCTGTTATAGTTCGTGTCTACGAAAATTTGTCACAAACAGTAAAAGAATACCACAATCCATCGATGTATAACAACATAGGATTTAATGTATCGAATCTTACGCAACAAGGTTATATTGTTGTACTTCCTGATATGGTATATGATAAAGGTTTTACTGGTGCTTCTGCTACAAATTCAGTTGTAGGAGTTTTGAATAAACTAATTGATGAAGGCGTAGCTGAAAAAGGAAAAATAGGATTGATTGGACAGTCATTTGGAGGATATGAAACCAATTTTATACTTACACAAACCGATTTATTTAGTGCTGCTGTTACGGGAGCAAGTTTATTTGACTTGGTAAAAGACTATTTTTGGAATGAACCTTACGAAAAAACAGAAAGCTGGCGCTATGAAAATTTTCAATTTAGAATAAAAAAGCCATTTTTTGAAGCGCCCGAACTTTATATAAAAAACTCTCCTTTGTATCATGCAAGTAGAATCACAACACCAATATTGAGTTGGACAGGTAAAAATGATGCTACTGTACCTCCAGAACAAACGATGACAATTTATACCGCTTTGAGAAAACTCAAAAAAAAGATTGTTATGTTACGCTATCCTGAAGCAAGACATTTTGTTACAAGTAAAGAAGATCAAACAGATTTGACAAGGAGAATAGAACAATGGTTTGCTTTTTATTTGAAAAACGAACCAAAAAGTAGTTGGATTAAATAACTTACAAAAAAGAAGAGGTTCCTTTCGGAACCTCTATTTTTAATTAGTTAGTTTATATAATTCTAAAACACACTGGCCAACACCATTTTTTTGCCAAACTTGCTGTGGAGTTGCTTCTTCTGTCATACAAAGTTGATCTGTAGATACAGGTGTACAATCAACTTTAATTTCTTCACAATCTGTAGACGAACTATGTCGAATAAATCCATCGATTAAAGCAGCATCTTTGATAGATTCGTTGCTTTTTGTTTGCTGTGTAGCAAACGCTCCTATTCCAGCCAATAAAAATGCTGCAATAGGCAATACTGTTTGAAGTTTTAAATTTTTCATTTTTTGTATTTTTTTTGGTTTTAACCTACTATATTATACAGGTGTTCGGTTATCCTCCTGCTATCGGCCGATAGTTTATTGTATGATTTTCGTATTAAGCGTATATACAACCAGTTGATTCTTTATAATTGCATATAAATTATTGTTGTTAATAATAAATTCATTTGTTTTTTGACGATCAACATCATAGAGATAAAAACTGCCTTTATACAATTGTTTTTGATAATTATATATATCTACTGCTGAAGCTTGTTTCCATACTTGATTATCTTCAAATTGTCCTTTTTTAGTAGAATTTATATACAATAACCCATTATCTACTGCTGCTAAGCGGTTTACTACACTATTGGGATTTAATAATTTTTGCTGATTTTGCTGATTCGTTATAACTTTAAGTGGTGCTAATCGGGTGGTATCTATTGTATGAGATCTAGTGATTACATCTAAATTTTTATTCGCAACTACATAATTGTTTCGATAATAGTATACATATAGAAATTTATTTTGTTGTAAATCAAACAACGGAATGCCATCTGTATCAAAAATCCCTTGTGTTGCTTCCCCTAATATTGATGTAGTGGTAAATTGTTGAACAGAAGGTGCTAAATTATATCGTGCTAGTATATTTTGCTTTGTTTTAAAATCTTGCTTACGGACAAATAACTCGTCTGTTGAACTTATAACAGCTTTCGAAAAATAAAGGGTTGGATCTGTTGATAATACTTTAGCTTCCCATGTTTTGATATCCCCCTTAAAGATTACAGGAACAGTTCCATCTACTAAAAAGAAATGTGGAGATGAAATAAATATTTTAACTGTACGAAAAGGAAAGTCGTCTTGATCAATTTTAATTATTAGTTCACGAGATTGATAATTATCTAAATCTATTTCCGTTACATAAAGAGGTGCAAATCGATCTCCTAAGTATAGCTTATTGTTTGTAACGCCAATAAAATAGAGTGAATTATTTTTAAGCTTATACGAATGTTTACCAATCACAATATCTTTCAAATATTTTCGAATAAATGGATTCTGTTTAGATATCTTTGCTTCTGATTGTAAGAATAAAATAACAACACAACCCGCACTCAAAATACCAATTACAATTAATTTCAAGAAAAGCTTTCGTTTTACACTTTCTCTTGTAATCATAATAGCAATGATGGAAAGACCAACAAAGACTACATTAAAAATTAAATGTTCTTTCCATCCCATCTTTTCTAAAATACCGCCACAGGAACATGGAATGAAATCGCTGTAATTTAATATCAGATAAATATAGACTGTAAATGCTATCATTAATCCGAACGAAGCATAAAGCCCAATTAATCGCCATCTTTTATAACAAAGCAATAATGCAATCACTATTTCCGCAATAATAACTGCATAAGAAATAAATCCTGCGTAAACACTCAATAAAGGTGATTGTGCCAATTGAATTTGAAAATTCTCAAAATCCATCAGCTTACTTACCGCCGCATAAATAAACAACACAATAAATAGGTAGCAGATGAGTGATTGGATAAAAGGAAAATATTTTCTCATCTTAATGTGTTTTAAGGTTTAAAGTGAACTACTCACCTCCTTCTTCAGTACGTTTGATGTAAGGATCTTTATCTTTTGGTGGATCAGCTTCTTCTTGAATAGAATCAGCAGTAACGATACTATCCAATTCTATATGTAAATCTGATTCGCGTTTTTGTTCTACAACAGATAAACCATCTGATCTTAATTGTGGAGCTTCCTCCTCCTCTATACATTGATAAAATAGGAAACTAATGATGCTAATGAATAAATAAGTTTTTGTTTTCATAGTCGTGTTTTTTAGGATTATTTATATTCTTAGCTTAAAATTAGAAGGCATAATGATTAAAACAATAAAGAAGCACGTCAAAAACATAAAGACTATGTTGATTTTATAAAAGTGTCACCTGTAATCGTTTATATTATTAATAATTAGCAAATTACCAAATGTTAATTTTTTAATTTACTATGAAAAAGATACGCTACTACGCTGTATAAATATGTAAAATTTATAAATTCATACATTTCATGATGTAATCGATTAGTGATTTGTGGTAATTTACAAACCTAATTCGATTAAAATAAGTAACTTACATGGAAATCTACTACTGTTTTCATCTAAAAAAACAATGCTTATGAAAACATCTATACCTCTTCTAATTGGATTTTTATGGCTTATTTTAAACATCGAAAATGTCTATGCAATTGATCAACTAAGCACACAAACAAATGATTTTCTAGTTCAGAGAATTGATTCATTTCAAACCGATAAGAACAATCCCGAAGTTTGGAAATACATTAATGCTTATATCCTAAAGGCTAAGATTAGTAATGATGGCGAAACTTTATTCTATGGCTATAAAGAAGCTATTTACTATTCACAGGATTATGCAACCAAATTAAAATATGCTGATAGTGCGATAGTTGTTGCTCAACAGACAAGGAATAATGATTTGATTGTTCAAAGTTTTCTTTCGAAAGGATTGGTTCATTATCAGTTCAAGAAATTTCAACCAGCCTTAAAAAATTATTTATTAGCTGAAAAGAAATTGAATAAGAAATCATCCAACTATTTAACGCATAAAGTCCTTTTTAATGTTGCTTTAATTAAATTTCAATTAAAAAAGTTTAGTGAAGCGGAACTATTGTTTCAGAAATGCATTATTTACTTTGAAAATAATAGTTCAGATGTCAATCACCAAGCTTATTATTTAAATAGCCTTTATTATTCCGTTCAAATCTTACAGGCTCAACATAAATACAAAGAAGCTAATCAGCTTAATAATAAATGTTTGAAATTAAGTCAAGATTCGCAAAACGACTATTTCATTCATTATTTCACCTATTTAAAAGGAATTCAATTCTACTTAGAAAAAGAGTATCAACAGTCTATAACCACGCTAACAAATGAATTAGATTATTTAAAAAATAACCACGATTCTAATACACTGAGTTTGGCTTATTTTTATATTGGTAAATCTTACGAGGCAATAAATGAAGGACAAAAAGCAATTATATATTTTGAAAAAATAGATCAACTTTTTAATGAATATGAGTTTTTGGATAGCGATGTTCGTGCTGCTTACGAAACCTTAATCCATAATTCTGAAAATAATCGTAATTACCCAAATCAATTGTATTATATCAATCAGTTACTAAAACTAGATCATTTAACTCAGCAAAATACAGTAAAGCTATCTCCTATTCTCCAAAAAGAATATGATGAAAAAGAATTATTGAAGTTGAAGAAAAATGTTGAATTCAAAATCACCATCTACCCTATTTTGATAGGTTTTGTGATCATTTTATGTTCCATCGGGGTATTGTATAGTTACAAACGTTTTTTCAAACAGCTTACGATAGATAAAAAGAAAGTAAAAGAACCTCCTGTTATTGAGATTCCGACTGAAGTTGTAAATCATATTTTGAATCAGTTGAATGATTTTGAAATGAATCACTTATTTGTACAAAAAACTTTAACCTTAGCTCAATTAGCAAAATCATTTAAAACCAATTCTGCATATTTATCAAAGATTATTAACTCAGAAAAAGGAACTAATTTTTCAAATTACATCAATCAACTTCGAATAAATTATGTTCTTCATCTCCTAATGGATTCAGATCAGTATCATCAACATTCAATTGGTGATTTAGCAGAATTAGTAGGTTTTTCATCTTCTCGTCAATTTTCGAATGTATTCTTTCAAGTAACCTCATTTCGCCCTTATGAATATATAAAACAATTGAAATTCAATCTAAACAAAAACAATTAAAAAGAAAAGACATCTCGATACTTCGGTAGACTCTCAAACCGAGGTTCATTGCCCCTATTCAAAAAGATAGTAAATACCGTCACTTCGAGTGATTTTCAAAATGTAATGTAGAAAATTGTATCGAGAAGTTAGACGTTTTAAAACAATTTTCGTCTTATTCTTCGACATAATCAATGTGACAAAATTCCTTATCAAAAGTGAATTTGAATATTGAAAAAGGATGAAAAAACCGACGATTTAGTATCGAAATGATAACGAATTTTAATAATGAAAAAGGGCGTAGAAACTGGCATTAAAACTCACACGTTAAGAAAATGGTTGAATGCAAAGTTAAAAAGATTTTAGCCCGTAGGGTTTGTAAAATCTTTAGTGGAATGAGA
>NZ_DJBB01000024.1:0-121 GCF_002429865.1 Empedobacter sp. UBA5987 | reverse complement strand
AGAATGTATGTAAACGATTTTTTATATACGATGTAAAATGTATTATGTACAAATTAGATGTGAGATATTAGTATTGAGAGGGTTGTTGTACAATGTATTATGTAAAAAGTAGTATGTATTT